>WRDG01000023.1 GCA_009783525.1 Defluviitaleaceae bacterium
AATTAATTTATATACGTTCGTGTAAATTTTTACGGCCGGCGGTTTCATGTGATAGGATAAATTAATTTAAAAAACGGGGAGCATTAATCATGGCAAATTTTAAAAACGAAACTCAAAACGAATTGCTCGCGGCTATAGACACGATGCCGGTCGCCGACACGCACGAGCATCTGACTCCGGAACCGGAACGCATCAAGCATGATCCGGATTTTATTAAAGTGGTTATGACTCACTACGCGGGAAGCGACCTCGTGAGCAGCGGCATGACACACGAAGAACGCTGGACACTTGACGGCACCGACATGCAATTTGAAGAAAAGGCCGGGCTGTTCATGAAATTTTGGCCGAAAACGTCAAACACTACATACTGCCGTGCAATCGACATCGCCGTAAAAGATTTATACGGCGTCGAAAAAATCGACGGGACTACATTGCCCGAAATAAACAAAAAAATGCACGCGGCCGTTAAGCCGGGTATGTACAAAAACATTTTGGAAGAACGCTGCAACATAAAGTACTGCGTATGGGACGGCTGGTCCGAATATCCCGATGAACGTAAATTTTTCAGGCCGGCGTACAGACTCGATAATTTCGTTTTCATCAACGAAACGGGCGACATAAAAAATTTGGAAAAATCTTACGGCGCAGAAATTACAAGCCTCAGCGGGCTGACCGACGCGCTCGAAAAAGCAATGACCGATTCGCTAAGCAAAGGCATGGCGGCGTTAAAATCCGGCCTCGCGTACAGCCGCACGCTCGACTACGCGCCCGTAACTTCTGCGGAGGCTTCGCTCGCGCTTGAACATATTTTGCTTGGCCGCTTCAACAAATGCGACGCCAAAATTTTACAGGACCATATGATGCACAGGCTCGCAGACTGCGCCGGACGGCACGGCGTCACGTTTCAAATCCATACGGGTATGCTTGAAGGCAACGGCAACCAAATAGGCAACGCCGACCCGGCGCTGCTGTCCCAACTGATCATGCACAACCCGAACACCCGCTTCGACCTCTTCCACGGAGGCTATCCGTACGGAGGCGAGCTTTCTGCGGTGGTGAAGATGTTCCGCAACGCTTACCTTAACTTAGCGTGGCTCCACATTGTTTCGCCGTCGTTTACCGTCCGCTATCTTTCGGAATGGCTCGAAGCGGTGCCCGTAAATAAAATATTGGCTTTCGGAGGCGACTACTGCTTCGTGGAAGGCACGTACGGCCATATGCAGATCGCAAAAGAGAACCTCGCCAACGCTTTGGCGGTAAAAGTGTGCGACGGCGTTTATCCGATGGAAACCGCAAAAAAATATGCGTACATGATGCTTTACGAAAATGCTGAGGAACTGTACCTGCCACAATAAAAAAAACCCCCTGCAGGGGGTTTTTTTTTTATAAACTGTCGCCGAAATCTTCGCGGAACTTTTTGGCAAGAACCGTCGGCCAATCTCCGATAGGTTCGAGGCGCCCGAAGAAAAAGCGGAGTACGCGCGGCTCTTCGACGAACGTGAGCCCGCCTATCAGCCTGCGGTTTTCGTAGAGCCAATTGATGCGGTCGGCTGTGTATTTGACCTGTGAAAGAGTGAACACCCTTCTGGGCACCGCAATGCGCGCAAGTTCCATTTCTGCGAAGCGGTTGCTTCCGTCTTCGTTGCGCTGCTCGCTAAGCGTGCCGCGCTCCATAACTCTCACGCCGCTCGAAATAAATATAGCGGAAGCGAGCGCACCCGCAGGATACATATCCTGTTTTATGTGCGAGCAAAACTGCTTTGCGTCCACATGGCATCCCAACCCGCCCGGAGGCGTGACCACCGGGATGTCTTTTTTTATAAGCTCGTTGCAAAGGGCTTCGACGATAATCGGAGTTTGGCTTATGACGTCGAAGTCGAGCGTTTCTTGCAAACCTACGGCTAAGGCTTCCATTTCGCGGACGGACATGCCGCCGTATGTTAAAAAGCCTTCGTACAGCGGCACAAGCTCGCGCATCGTTAAAAAAAGCGAATCGTCCGAAACGAGGATGCCGCCGCCGCGCGCCGAGCCGAGTTTGCGGGCCGAAAAATAAACGATGTCCATAAGCGAAGCTATTTCGCGCGTAATGTCTCTGAGGTCGGCGTTAAGGTAGCCGTCCTCTTTTTGCTTGATAAAATATAAATTGTCGCCCAGGAGGCTTGCGTCGTAAACGAGCGGTATACCTTCTTTGCGGCAGATCGCCGAAACTTCTTTCATGTTTTTCATTGAAACGGGCTGCCCGCCGATTAAGTTTGTGCCGGCTTCGATGCGGACGAAAGAAATTTTTTCTTTGCCGAGACGCTTGATGAGCGCGTTAAGCTTGTCGATATCGATGTCGCCTTTGAACGGCACTTTGCTCGATATTTTTAAGCCTTCGTCCCCAACGATCTCTTCGACCACGCCGCCGTTTAAAGTTATGTGAGCCTTGGTCGTAGTGAAGTGGTAGTTCATTATCGCCGCCGAACCGGGTTTCGGTTTGACAAGTATCTGCGAAATAATATTTTCGCATGCGCGGCCTTGATGCGCGGGCAAAAAATATTTCATCCCGAACATGTCTTTTAAAACGTCCTCGAGCTTATAAAACGTCTCGCTGCCCGCGTAGCTGTCGTCCGCTTGCATCATGGCCGCGTATTGGTTCTGGCTCATCGCGTTGACGCCGCTGTCCGTAAGCATGTCCATAAATACGTCGCGGTTTTTTAACAGGAACGTATTAAATCCCGCTTCTTCCATACGCTGCAGCCGGTCTTCAACCGGAAGCAGATTTACCCGCTGCACCATTCTGACCTTGTGCATTTCGAGCGGAATGTTTTCCCCTGAAAGGAATTTTACATTCGACATGACAACTCTCCTTTTTTTCTTGCCCGGAGGGGCGAATAAAATAAAAAAGCCCCCAAGCAAGTTTAGACTTGCTCAGGGACGAGAAATATTTCCCGCGGTACCACCCTGATTGCGGCATATAAGCCGCCTCTTAACGGGACTGCGTAAACAGATTTGCTTCCGCAAAACAAAACAGCCCACGCCGGTATAACGGCCGGCAGCCGTATGTTTTTACTCGGTTTCAAAACATAGGCTCATGAGTGTATTGATATCTTCCGGCACCTGCTTGCAGCATCCGCAGTATCTCTTGTCGCCGGCAAAAAAAAATTGCCGGGCATGCCTGGTTGAGCAGATATCTTTTGCTCCGTCATTGCCTTTCGCGCCGAAGGATAACAAATGAAAAAAAAATTGTCAAGCATTAAAGCGTTATGATAGCATTTGTAAAATTCGTAAAATAAATGTGAGGAGCACTAAAATGAAATTTTTTATCGATACCGCCAACACGGAACACATCCGCGAAGCCGCCGAGTGGGGCGTTGTATGCGGAGTTACAACCAATCCGTCGCTTATCGCAAAAGAGGGGCGTGATTTTGTCGAAGTGGTGAAAGAAATCGTTTCGATAATCGACGGGCCCGTCAGCGCGGAGGTTATAGGCACGGAGCACGGCCAAATGGTGGAAGAAGCACGCGGTCTTTCCGCCATCCATAAAAATGTCGTGATAAAAGTCCCGATGACGCTTGAAGGACTAAAAGCCGTTAAAATTTTATCGTCGGAGGGGATAAAAACAAACGTGACGCTTATTTTTTCCGCTGCACAGGCTTTAATGGCCGCGCGCGCGGGCGGTTCGTATGTAAGCCCGTTCGTGGGCCGCCTCGACGACATCGGCGCCGAAGGCACCGCGTTGATCGAAGAGATCGCGGACATATTTGACCTTCACGGCATCCAAACCGAAATAATTGCGGCAAGCATACGCAACCCTGCGCATGTTCTGCAGGCGGCAAAATGCGGCGCGCACATCGCAACCGTGCCGTTTGACGTATTCAAACAAATGAGCCGCCATCCGCTGACCGATTCGGGCATAGAAAAATTTTTAAAAGATTGGGCAGAAATGGGGCAAAAATAATGATTTTCGATTCGACGGATCTTAACGCCGTAAACACCGTCAGATTTTTATCGGTAGACATGGTGCAAAAAGCAAAGAGCGGGCATCCGGGTCTGCCGCTCGGCGCGGCGCCTGCCGCTTACGCTTTATGGGCCAAGGCGCTTAAGCATGACCCATTGCATCCCGACTGGCCCGACCGCGACCGTTTCGTGCTGTCCGCGGGGCACGGGTCGGCGATGCTGTACAGTCTGCTCCATTTATTCGGCTACGGTCTTCCCGCAGACGAATTGAAAAAATTCCGCCAGTTTGACAGCCTTACGCCGGGCCATCCGGAATACGGTCACACGCCGGGCGTCGAAATCACCACCGGACCGCTAGGCCAGGGGATAGCCAACGCAGTAGGCTTCGCGTGGGCGGAAAGCTGTTTGGCCGCACATTTTAACAGGCCGGATTTTTCTGTGGCGGATCATTACACATACGCTCTCTGCGGCGACGGCTGCATGATGGAGGGTATTTCATCTGAGGCGGCTTCACTCGCCGGAACATTAAAACTTGGAAAATTAATCGTCTTGTACGATTCCAACGACATTACAATAGACGGTCCGACCGAAATCGCTTTTCAAGAAAACGTGACCGACCGTTTCAAATCGTACGGCTGGCACACACAGCTCGTAACGGACGGCAACGATTTGGAAGCGATCCTTTTTGCCATCGAATCGGCAAAAGCCGAAAATGACAGACCGTCACTTATCGAAATAAAAACTGTTATAGGATACGGCTCTCCAAACAAGCAGGGGACGGCAGGCGTCCACGGCGAACCGCTCGGCTTCGACGAAATCGAACTGACAAAAAAAGCACTGGGCTGGCAATACTCAGATCCGTTCACCGTTCCCGCCGACGTGAGCGAGCGGATGATTTCGTGGCAAAAAAAAGCGGCGGAAAAATATGCTAACTGGGTAGCGTTGATGGAATCGTATAAAAAAACCTTTCCCGATCTGCACGCTGCTTGGGAAATTTGGCAATGCCCTTCACCGCCCGCGGCATTCATGGATTACATGAAGAGCGATAATTTTTATAAGTACGACGGCGACCTCGCGACCCGCGTTTCGTCCGAGCAGGTTTTGCAAAACGTAATCAAATATGTCCCCAACCTCGTCGGCGGTTCCGCAGACCTCGCGCCGTCGACCAAGGCGGTAATGAAAGGAAGAGGCGAGTACAGCGCGGACAACCCCGCAGGGATGAATCTTCACTTCGGTGTGCGCGAACACGCAATGACTGCCATCGCCAACGCCATGACCGCTCACGGCGGTTTACGGGTGTATGTTTCGGGCTTTTTTGTCTTCAGCGATTACATGAAGCCCGCGATGCGGCTTTCGGCGATGATGCGCCTTCCCGTCATTTACGTGATGACGCACGACAGTATAGGAGTTGGCGAAGACGGGCCCACACACGAGCCGATTGAACAGCTCGCCATGCTGCGCAGCATCCCGAATTTTACAGTCCTGCGCCCGTGCGACACTAAAGAAACCGCCGCGGCTTGGGCATTGGCTTTGACGCGGACCGGCAGCCCGACCGCGATCGTGCTGACGCGCCAAAATCTTCCGCTGCTTGACGAAAGCGGCGTCGGCGCGTTTAAGGGAGCCTACATCGTAAAAGATACGCAAAACGAGCCCGACATTATTTTATTGGCTTCCGGTTCGGAAGTGGGGCTCATTTACACCGCGGCGGATACGTTAAAAGAAAAAGGAATCAGCGCGCGTGTCGTCAGCATGCCTTCGTTCGAAATTTTCGAAGAGCAGGACGCTTCGTACAAAGAATCGGTTTTGCCCGACAGTGTGCGGGCGCGGCTCGCGGTAGAAGCCGCTTCGCCTTACGGCTGGCACAAATACACGGGATTGGACGGGGCGGTAATTAGTATAGACCGCTACGGCGCGAGCGCTCCCGCTGCCAAGCTATTCGAGACATTTGGGTTTACCGTCGACAATGTAGTTCAAACAGCTATGGAGGTAGTAAAAAAATGCAGAAGCAAAAAGTAGAGTTGGGTTTCGGCGCGATGCGCCTGCCCTCCGACGCGGCCGAGTGCAAAAAAATGTTCGCTCGCTTTTTAGAGAGCGGCTACGACTATTTCGACACGGCATACGTGTACGGCGGTTCGGAAGCGATGATCAAAAAAGGCCTTACGTCTGTTTATCCGCGAAGCAAGTACAGATTGGCCAATAAATTGCCGGTTTGGATGCTCCACGAGTATTCGGACTGCAATAAATATTTTAAAGAATCGCTTTCGCGCTGCGGCGTAGATTATTTCGACGCGTACCTCATGCATTCGATGAACGCGGGCAGCGAAAAAAAAGCGCGCCTTATAGGCGCTTACGAATGGGCTGCCGAAGCGAAACGGAAAGGACTGTGCAAACAGGTCGGGCTTTCGTTTCATGACAGCCCTGCCGTATTGGACGACATGCTCGAATCACATCCCGAAATGGACTTCGTGCAGCTGCAGTTAAATTACATGGACGTGCTGCGCGGCCAGGGCGACGAACTGCTCCGGATTGCAAACAGGCATAAAGTGCCGATCATAGTTATGGAACCGCTTCGCGGAGGATCACTTGCGAAACTGCCGCAGGCTGCGGAAGATATTTTAAGGGCTGCAGACCCGTCGAGCACCCCCGCCGTTTGGGGCAACAGATACGCGGCTTCGCTCGAAGGCGTTTACATGGTCCTGTCAGGGCTGTCTACGATGGCGCAGACGGAAGAAAACATCAGGACGTTTTTAAACTTCATGCCTATGACAGAAAAAGAATACGACGTTTTATTTGCCGCGCTCATCGAAATGTCGAAGGTTTCGGGCATACCCTGCACCGCATGCAAATACTGCCACGCGGAATGCCCTAAGAACATAGACATCGCCGCCTGTTTTTCATTGTTTAACGAAGGAAAGCGCGGGCACGCAACCTGGCACCGCAACATGATGTACGAAGGGATTCCCGAAGGCTGCCGCGCGGAAGACTGCGACGAATGCGGAAAATGCGTGCAGCGCTGCACTCAGGGTATCAATATCCCGGCGGAGCTTAAAATCGTTGCCGCCGAAATGAAAAATAAATAATTAATCCAAAGGGGATTTTACATATGCGCGACGACCCCGACATAAAAATATTCGCCGGCTGCGCAAGCAAGCTTCTGACCGAAAAAATTTGCGCCGCCCTGCACATGGAGCCCGGCAGCAATCACTGCATCAGATTTTCCGAAGGAAATATTTATGTCAAGTTCGACGAAAAAGTGAGAGGCAAGGACATTTACATTGTTCAAACGATAGGCCTCGACCCCAACAATGAAATGATGGAGCTGCTTTTTTGGCTCGACGCCGCAAAAAGATCCGGCGTTAATTCCGTGACGGCGATCATGCCTTACTTCGGATACGCCAAGGCTGATAAAAAAGACGAGCCGCGCGTTTCGATCCGCGCGCGGGTTTGCGCGGACTGCATGGAAGCCGCGGGCGTAGACCGCGTAGTCACAATGGATTTGCACAGCGCGCAGATCCAAGGGTTTTTCAGCAAGCCGGTAGACCATTTGTACGCATCCAATATTTTCGTGGAAAACATCCGCAGGCAAAACCTCAGCCATTATTCAATTGTCGCGCCGGACGAAGGCTGCGCAAAAAACGCGCGCTATTACACTAACCGTTTGAACGTGCCTCTTGTAATCGGCAGCAAGCGGCGTATCGACCACAGCGAAACAGCGGAGATAACCGGGCTCATGGGCGAAATCGAGGGCATGGACGCGATTATCGTAGACGACTTTACAATCAGCTGCGGCACATTGATAGAAACCGCAAAAGCATTGAAAGCCGGAGGCGCGCAAAAAATATACGCGTACGTTTCGCACGGCCTTCTGTCAAAAACCAGCGCTGACAAACTTTGCGAAAGCCCCGTCGATCATTTATTCACCACCGATTCCGTTTATAATCCCGCCACTCTCGACCGTAAAAACATCACGATTTTATCGGTGGCGGGACTTTTTGCGCGGGCAATCCAAATAATTCACGAAAAGGAATCGCTCTCGTCGCTTTTTTAAAATGCGGCAAAAAAATGTTTGAACAAAAAAGGAGACAGATATATGGGGTTCAGAATGTACATGCCGACAGATCTCATCTTCGGCTGCGGGACGCTTAACAGCCTGCACAAACAAAAGATGCCGGGCAAAAAGGCGATGGTCGCCATATCAAACGGCGAGTCGGCGCGGGCGAACGGTTATCTTGCCCGAACCGAGGAACAATTGAAGCTCGCGGGGGCGGAATCCGCCGTGTTCGGCGGAATCGGGCCGAACCCGTTAAAATCCGCAGTGATGGCCGGCGCGCAATTTTGCCGCGACAACGGCTGCGATTTTATTGTTGCCCTCGGCGGCGGCAGCGTCATGGACGCGGCAAAGGCAATGGCGCTTATGGCGACAAACGGCGGCGACCTTTGGGACTACATCGGATCCGGCAGCGGCAAGGGGCTCGCGTACAAAAACGCCCCGCTGCCGCTCGTGACGATAACCACGACCGCGGGCACCGGCTCCGAAGTCGATCCGTGGGGCGTTATCACGCACGACGAGCTTAATGAAAAAATCGGCTTCGGTTTCGAAAGCCTGTATCCCGTTTTTTCGATTGTCGATCCGGAGCTGATGCTCACCGTTCCGCCGCTGTTTACCGCGTTTCAGGGTTTCGACGCTTTTTTCCACAGCGCGGAGGTTTACGTTTCAAAACCAGCAAATGACATGAGCGACATGTACGCATTAAAATCAATCAGTTTGATTTCGAAATATCTCGCCCGCGCCGTACGCGACGGCGGCGACATCGAAGCGAGAGAAAAGGTCGCCCTCGGCAACACGCTCGGAGGTTACGCTATGGTCGCCGCCTCGACCACGAGCCAGCATTCACTTGAACACGCGCTCAGCGCATTTCATCACGAGCTGCCGCACGGCGCGGGGTTGGTTTTGCTTTCGTTGGCATACATGTCGCACCTGATCGAACGCGGCGCCTGCGACAGCCGTTTTATCGACATGGCCCGCGCGATGGGCGACGCCGACGCCAATAAGCCGGCGGACTTTATACGCGCCTTGGCCGCTTTGCAAAACGACTGTCTCGTTGCGGACGTAAAAATGTCCGACTACGGGATAGCCCCCTCCGAATTTAAAAAATTGGCGGAAAACGCAAAATATACAATGGGCGGATTGTTTAACGCGGACAGAATTGACATAACGGTTGACGACTGCGTTTCCATCTTAAAAAAATCATATAAATAAAAAGTTTAGTCAGACAAAAACGAAAAATAAATTCATGAATGCTTCCCAGTAGCGGTTCATTAAAAATAATTTGGAATTTACAAATGTTTGCAATATAATTGGGTATCCTTTCGGATACCCTTTTATTATTAAATGGAGGTGAAGGTCATGCCCGTAATACAGGGTTCGAGTTTCATGCGGTTCCACGGCATTGCCGTTTCGGGCGCAGGCAGCATGCCCGGCACGGATACGAACAGCCTGTTAAACAGCGCGCAGATGATTCAACGCAGGCCTGCGCCGTTATCGGCGAACGAAACGTTCGCTTACACCTCTTCGCTGAAGCAGTTCGGCAACAAATTAAAAGAAGCCGCCAATTCGCTCCTGCCGTCCGCAGCGGCGTCCGTTACGAAATTGCTTTCCGGCGCGTCTTCAAACAGCGGCGCGGCAAGCGTAAACGTGACCAACCAGCGCGACGCCGAAAGGTTCGCAAATTCCGGCAACAACAAAAACCTGTCAATAGAACGACTGGCTACCGGCCAAACAAATTCCGGTGACAGGCTCGCCGCTTCCGGCATAAACGGCGCGGCGGCCGGCCGCAATACCTTCGTTGTCGAACAGAACGGCAAATCACATTCTTTTACGGTAGACATAAGGGCCACCGATTCCAACCGCACGGCCCAGCAAAAAACAGCGGACGCGATCAACAGCCGCGGCATAGGGGTGCGCGCCGCGGTCGAGTATGATTCCGCAACGCAGCGCTCGGCGTTGATAATCACATCGAAGGAGACTGGCGAACGAAACGCTTTTGATATACGCGACACAGGCGGGACGCTTGCCGCCGCGCTGGGAGCGGATAAAAAAACATCCGAAGCGGAAGACGCGCGTTATTCGGTCGACGGCAAAAGTTATTCGTCGGAAAAAAACACCGTTGACCTGGGCGACGGACTGTCCGCTACTTTGCGCAAGGCGTCTTCGGAAGAAATAAAGATAAGCACAAAAAAAGACACGGCCGCTTTTACCAATGCGATGTACGATCTCATTAACAATTTTAACCAAATGCGTGAAACTGCGGAAAAATACAGCAAGGACCGCGGCGCGCAGTCGCTGCTGCAGCGGCTTGACACGATCGCATCATCGTACGGCGGCACGCTTCGCGGCATCGGCGTAACAAAAAATAAGGACGGCTATCTTGAAATCGACACTAAAAAATTACAGGCCTCCGTTGAAAACGGCTCGGCGGAGCGCGCCATGGGCGGCGATTCGTACGGTTTCGCGCAGCGCGTTTCACAGCTCGCTTCTTCTGTGGACCAAAACCCCGACCGTTTCGTCAGCTACCAGTCGCGCAACAACAACAACCGCGTGACGGACGACAACCAATACATGACTTTTATAAACAATTACCGCAACCAGCGGCTGATGCTCGCAAGCGCACTGTTCGGAGCGTCGATGGAATAAGTCAGCATATCCTCGGAAGGCCTTCGCCCGACGGCATCGGCACAACGCGCCGGCCGCCCGATCGTGTCACGAGCTCGACTCCCCCGCCAAAATAAAAACGCCCCACAACGGCAGCATATTCGCCGCAGGGGCTTTTTTTTATTAGGCCGAGAGCTCTGTCCGCTTCCCGCTCCGGAACAATTATCAGCATTTTCCCTTCGTTGCCCATTTGCAGCGGATCAAGCCCGAGTATTTTACACAGCCCCGCGACATTTACGTCAACCGGTATTTCTGATTCGTTAAGCACGGCTTTTAATCCGCAGGCTTCCGACAATTCGTTTAACGATGCGGCCGCGCCTCCCCTTGTCATGTCGCGCATCGCGCGGAGCGTCACGCCCGCGTTTGTCAATCCGCGGACGATCCCGGTAAGCGGCGCGGCGTCGCTTTCTATTGAATTTGTTATGCCCATGCGCTGCGAAACAATGCAGGCGTGATGGTTGCCGAGCGAGCCGCTCGTTATTATGCAGTCCCCTTCTTTAATCAGGCGGGGGCTAAGGCCGCCGTCCGTCCCTATTCCCGAAGTCGTGACATAGACTCCGCCTTCGCCGCCGCCCTCGGTCACCTTCGTGTCGCCCGTGACAATGCTCACGCCAGCCTCGTCCGCAGCACGCCGCATGGACCGCGCAATCTCATCCAAAATTTTTGCGTCCGTGTTTTCTTCTATAATGAACGACGCGGATATATACATAGGCACGCCGCCGGTCGTAAGCAAATCGTTTACGGTGCCGCAAACCGCGAGCCGCCCGATGTCGCCTCCAGGGAAGAACAGCGGCTTGACGACGTAAGAGTCTGTCGTAAACGCCATGCCGCGCGTCCCGACCGCGGGCAATGAAGCTGCGTCGTCACAGGATGTGAACTTGTTATAAAAATGCTTTAAAAAAATATTTTTAATCAGCTCGCGCGTTTCTAAGCCGCCGCTGCCGTGCTTCAATAAAATTTTCAATTTACCGTCCCTTTATAATATATGCTGCACGCGCCTTCGCCGGACGCCATGCACGCGCCCTTAGGACATTCCGGCCTGCACGCGCCGCCGAAGAGCCCGCACTCGTTCGGGCGGATACCGCCCATCAATACCTCCGCGCACCGGCAGCCGGCAAAAAACTTTTCTTCTGCCGATGTTTTTCCATATACCAAATTTGCGTTGTATTCAAAAAATTTTTTTCGGAGCGCGTAGCCGGAATTTTTTATTACGCCTATGCCGCGCCAAACGGCATCGGTCTTGCAAAAGTATTTGTCGACTGCCTTTTGCGCCGTTTCGTTTCCGTTTTTGCTCACGACGCTCGGGTAAAAATTTTTCACGCAAAAATTATTGCTCTCAATTTGGCGAATAATCTCGCAGATTGCCGCAAGTATGTGATAGTCCTCAAAGCCCGCGGCCACGAACGGCATTTTATGTTTTTTGCAAAGCCGTTCCAAAAATCCGTAGCCCGTCACCGCGCAGACATGGCCGGGGCATATGAACGCGTCCGCCGCGTTTTTTTCGGCCGCCGCGTTTATCGCCTCGGGCATAGTTTTAAGCGACGTGTATATTTTTACGTTGCTTATTTTTTTTTCAACCAGCGTATCGAGCAGAGAAGCGTAAACGGGAACCGTCGTTTCAAACCCCACGGCGGCGAGCAAAAAATTTTTTTTCGGGTTTTGCGCGGCGCGTTCGGCAAGCTCAAACGGCGAGTACATAATCTTTATTTCCGCGCCGCGTGCGCGGGCCTCGGCAAGCGATGAAACGCTGCCCGGAATGCCGACCATGTCTCCGAACGTCCACACTTGCGCATTTTCAGACAGCTTTACGAGCCGGTCGATGTCTTCGGCAGTCGTTACGCAGGCCGGGCATCCCGGCCCCGAAACCAAACTCACGCCCTCCGGCAAAAGGGCGCGCAGCCCGAAGCCGTCTACCGCCGCAGTATGCGTCCCGCAAACTTCCATAATTTTTACTTTCCCCGCAAATTTATTTATGCGTCCGACCAGCGCCTCACGGTTCATTTGCCGTCTCTTCGAGAAGCTTCAAAATCATTTCGATTTCCTCCGCCTCGCTCTTTTTTATTTCGCTTATCGCGCAGCCTGCGTGTACAAGCACATAGTCACCCGGCACCGCGGCGACCAAGCTCATCCTTATTTCAAACTCGCTGCCCATGTACCGCGCTCTTCCTGTCTTGCCGTCCGCGCTTATTTCAACTACTTCCATCGGCTGAGCAACGCACATTTTTTTCGCCTCCGATCTTTTCCGCACCGGCCGCTGCGTACGCCTGCCCCAAAGCCAGTCCGCCGTCGTTAGGCGGTACGTTTTTGTTTAAAAACACGGAAAATTTTTCTTTTTGCAGCCGGTTTTCGATCAAGCTCAACAACAGCCTGTTTTGAAATACGCCGCCGGAAAGGGCAACGTCGTTTATTTTTGTTTCGCCGCGAAGCTTTAAAAACACATCCGCGGCGGCGTCGCAAACCGCGTGGTGGAACCCGAGCGCGCAGCCGGGTTTTTTTTCGCTGCATTTTTCTAAAATGTCTTTGCAGCTTATAACATGCATTTCGTTTTCAAAATTGCAATTCATTTTCATTTTAACCGGCTTCACGCCGGATCTTGCCTCCGCCTCGGCGGCGTACTGAAGCAGCGTTGCGGCTTCGCCCTCGTAGCCGTTGCGGCCGCATATTCCCAAAAGTGACGATACCGCGTCGAAAAGCCTCCCGACAGAAGACGACGCGAACGTGTTCACGCGGGTGTTTAAAGCCGCCTCGATAATTTTTTTTTCGGGATGGCTTAACGTTATGTCATACGAATGTAAGAAACACGCCGCGGACAAATCCGTATTTTTTACCGCTTCGTCCGCGCCGAGCAGATCCGTATACCGCAGGTGCCCCAGTCTGCGGCATGATCCGCTTTCATGATCGCACAATAAAAATTCGCCGCCCCAGTGGCATCCGTCCGCGCCGTACCCGCCGCCGTCGAAAGCCGCGCCCAACACCCTCCGCAGTCCGTGCTCCGCCATTACAGACGCAATATGGGCATGGTGGTGGTACACGGGCAAAAACGGCAGCGATAGTTTGCCGGCAATCTTTTTTGCGTGCATCGACGAAAAATATTTCGGATGGGCGTCGCAGACGATCTCTTCAGGAACAAAAACAAACAAACTACACATATCGTCAATGTAACGCCCGTATTTTTCCAAAACATCCGCGTTTTCCAAATCGCCGAGATGCGGGCTCATCGTAAACCTGCCGCTTTGCAAAAAACCGAACGAAGCTTTTAAGTCGCCGCCGGCCGCAAAAAGTTTTGCGCCGCGCGGATTTTTAATCGCCAGCGGCATGGGGGCATATCCGCGCGAGCGGCGCAGTATGAATTTTTCGGTCACGACGGAATCTTCCACGGCGCGCACAATTTTTCGGTCGTTATATAAAACGCGGTCTGTCACGGAAAATATTTTTTCGTCGCAGTCTATGATCGGTGATGATTCGCGGTTCGCACTAGTTAAAACAATCGCGGGGAACCTTTCCGCAATTAGCGCGTGCAGCGCGGTGTACGGCAAAAAACAACCGAGCCTGCCGTCCGCATTGCCGGCAACAGCTTCGGCAAAAGGGTTCACCTTGGGCTCGAGTAGCACTATCGGCTTTTCGCGGGAGCAAAGCAGTTTCCGCTCTTCCGCAGAAATTTTGCAAATCTTTTCGACTTCCGCAATGTCCCTGAACATGACGGCAAACGGCTTGGCATCCCGCCCCTTGAGCTTGCGCAGATGCATGACCGCGTTTTGGTCGTACGGCGAGCAGGCGAGATGGTATCCGCCCGTTCCCTTGACCGCGATGCCGCCCGGCAAATCGTAAATTGCCTTGTCAAACGCTTCGGCGCCTTTATACAGCATGCCGCCGCTCGAATAAAAAAGCGACGGACCGCACTTGGGGCAGCACACGGTTTCGGCGCGGAAACGCCTGTCGGACGGCATGCAGTATTCGGCCGCACACTCCGCGCACATTTCGAATGCGCCCATCGACGTGTTTGCGCGGTCGTACGGAAATTTACAAGCAATCGAAAACCTCGGGCCGCATTCCGTGCAGTCGTTAAAAAAATGCAGCCTGCGGCGGCTGCTGTTTTCAAACAATTCTGATTCGCACTTCGAGCAGATCGCGGTGTCCGGCAGGCAGACAATATTTTTTTTGTCCGACTCGTTTCCCGCTTCGCTTTCGACAACATTAAAACCGTCCGCGCATAAAAAAATTTCTTCAACGGTTATATCGTTAATGACAGAATTTGCCGGCGCGTTTTTTTTTATCGTTTCAATAAAATTTTGCGCCTGTAAAAAATCGCAAACAAGCTCGATGCGGACCGCGCCCGCCGCGTTCCGTACTGTGCCCGCAAGACCGGCCGCCGTCGCTAAGCGGTATATAAACGGCCTGAAACCAACGCCCTGCACCAATCCGCAAACTGTTATCGCTACGCTTGTGTTTGCGGAGCAAACGCTTGTGTTTGCGGAGCAAACGCTTGTGTTTATTTCGTTAATTCTTTTGCCCTGTCCGTTATCCACCGTGCCACCCCGCCGTATCCGGTCGCATTTTTTCCCGAAACCGTGTACACCGTCGCTTTTTCGTTAAGATGCCTGACGCCTTTAATGTAGTACTCGCTGTCGAAATCGACGAACGGCAGCAGATCGCATTTATTAAGCAGTATTATTTCAGATTTTTCGAAAGCGGCGGGATATTTATACGGCTTGTCGTCGCCTTCGGTCACAGATGACACGAGCAGCCTCGCGTGCTCGCCGACAGAAAACGCGGCCGGGCAAATAAGGTTGCCAATGTTTTCGACAAATAAAAAGCCGCCGGAAAAATTATTTTCTCCAAAGGCCGCTTTTATTTCAGATATGTCGAGCCTGCATCCGCCGCCGGTATTTATTTGAACAGCAGGGATCCCTTTTTCGTTTAAAGCCTTGGTGTCGATGTCGCTTGCCGCGTCGCCTTCTATCACAAAAACATTCGCGTTAAGTTTTTCTGCTATGCGGACAATAGATGCGGTCTTGCCCGCGCCCGGCGCGCCCAGTACATTGACG
>WRDG01000024.1 GCA_009783525.1 Defluviitaleaceae bacterium
ATTTGTTGCATAAGTGCCAGCATTTTCGGATGGATAACTTTCAAATCAAATGTGAGCTTTACGCAGAAGGCATCCGAACCGGCAAAATTCGGCAGCGGTTTCGCCTCGCGGACAGATTGTTCAGTCCGTTCTTTTTCCGACCATCAGATGGTTTAGAAACATTTTTAGGAATAAGCCCTCCTAAACCCAACTTACAGCACCCTCTATTGGTCCGGGTCAAAAAAAGCATATAGAAATATCATTTTTAAAAATTCGCTTTGCAAAATATATTCCATACGTTCGCGTTCGTTTACGGTATAGCCGTAGCCACTGCCGTACATCCACGGGTTGGCCTGCCTGTTTTCGTCGCTTTCAGATATTTCCCTTATCCACTGCATTGTTGGGTCGTTGCGCAGCATATCTGTGTAAACGCTCCGCATGCGGGGCAGGATCTCTTCCAACGGCGCGGCAAACTCGGTGTCCGCAAACGTTAAATAGCTTACGAAGGCGTCAAACAGCGCGCGCGGCAGCCAGTCGTCCGGCATATAGACAAACTCGCGGAGCATGAGCCTTTCGACCCAGTCCGTCATATAATTTGCGCGGTCTCCTTCGGGCACGGTAAAATTTATTTTGTATGTCTGCATCCCGTAGCTGTTTATGTACGGGCCGTACTGCAGCCCAAGCTTGTACCTAAGCGTCGGCTTGTAAACCGAAAGGTAGCTGAACATGGATGTGCCGAAATACATGCCGGGTATATGCTTCCCGCTTTCATACAGATGCTCGTAGTAAGCGTCGCTTGCAAAAAATTTGACCAGCTCCCAGGCAAGCTCCGGTTGACTTGAAGCGGCGCAGACCGAAAAACGCATCGGGTATTCCTGTTTTTCCAAAAAAATATTTCCGCGCTCGTTTGCAAGCGGAACCATCCCGGAAAAATTTGTGACAAGCGAAGCCATCGGCAATATGTACTGCGCCGCGGAATACCGGCTTCTTTCGAAAAGGAATGATTTGCCCCTTTCCCCTTCCATGATGCTGTTTACGACATTAGAAGGCTCGTAATCCCAGTTGTATGCCGCGGTTTCTGTTGCAAGCAAATTGTTTGTAAACTCAAGGAGCTTTATGTACTCCGCGCCGTCAAAAAAAATGTCCGCGGCCTGCGAAACGTCCTCGCTCTGGTACTCCGAAGGAGTTCCTTCCTTCGTACCGGAAAAATATTTGTGGATGCTTTTTTTGCTTTGTCCGGCAAACATCGACCTGCCTGCGGCGTTTTGTTCGAAAATGTTAATCAGCTCACGAAACGTGACGTCGTCTCTTGCGGCAAAATCTTCGGTTAACTCGTCCGAAACCCTGTTGTTTATGTTAAAAAACACCGGCATGACGTGAATGGGTAACTCGTACAGCTCGCCGTCACGGGAAAAAGCGTGGATCGGCTGCATGAACCATTCCGTTTCGTCGAAATGGGAATCAACGTCCATTAAGGCGTAGATGTCAAGCAGCCTGCCATGCATATTGACGTCGTCCAAAAATTCGTCGTAAACGGGCGCAATAAATAAATCCGGCGAATAATCGCCGGATAAAATCATTTTTTTCAATGTATCCGCGTACGTGCCCGCGTCGCCTATCACGGTTGCATTGACCGTTATGTGCGGATATTTTTGCATGAACAAATCGACCATCAGCTTAAGCACCGGCTCGATTTCCTGATGCTTGAACATCGCAAGCTCAAGCGTCCGTTCCTCTTGATCGTCAAGAGGGCTCGGCAAATCCTGCAGCAGGCCGTCGAAAAAGCCGTCCGCGCCTTCGCGTTCATGCGGGCCATCGCTGCTGCACGCGGCGGCGAACGCCAAAAACAAGCATAAAAAAACCGCGGTCATTTTTTTCATCAGGCACCCTCCGTCATTTAGTTGTCATTATTGAAAAAAGCGTTTTTTTCCCGAAACCGCGCCGTTTGCGGGCATTTTTTTTATTTATAGAATTTATCGATCGTCTCCTGCACCGCCGCGCTCCATTCGAACAGGTTCTGCGGCCTGTACGTCACGGTGCTTATATCCTTTAATACGAATTCGTAGGGGCATTTGTTCCGCATGCAATGCTCGATCACGTTAGAAATTTCCGCAACGACCGCTTCTTTTCTGAACTTGCCCGAAACGTTGGCGGGGTTGGGCTTGTGCGAAAACACATAGCTGCCGCCAATTTGCTCCGCGGATTTTTCTACGCTTGCCCACGGGCTCACGCCGATCTTCCGCAGGTTTTTAAATTTTTTAAGTTTTTCTATTTTGTTGTGCAGAGCTTCGCAGCAGCCGTAGTAGAGCAGGCCGCATTGGTCGGAAAGCTTTTTTAAATATTCGAAGTCGAACTCCTCGTGCATATCGGGCGAGACGTCGCCGAAAAGCTGCGCCGTGCCGCGTATCCACACGCCCTTTGCGGGCACGGGCTTTTGAGTGAAAGCGTCGTCGAGGTCTGAAACATAAGCCGGGGTGCAGTGTAAATCCTGCAAGCCGTTGTCGAGAAGACCCTGCTCCTCGCGCTGCTTGAGCGACGACAACGCGACGTCCGTAAATTTTCCGACGGTTTTATGCATGAAGTCAGGTCTTAACGCCAAGTCAATCATGATGGGCTCGACGCCTCTGTACTGGGACACTGCGTCCCACGGATTAAAATAAAAATAGCCGCCCTGAAGTTTGACCGGCATCACGCCGCCGAGCAGCTCTTCCGCCTGCGCGACGCGGAGTTTGTCCGCTTCGGGGTCGGCCGTGATCACGGAGGCCTTTATTTGCTCAAGGGATTCTTCCGTGTCAAGCACGTCGTTGTAATGATGGCTCATTATGTAATTTTTTTCGTCTGACCTGATGATGTCCTCTTTTACCCTCGGGCTGCCGCCTCCCGTATGCCGCGCCGCTTTTTGCACCGAATAATACGGCTCCGCGACCGTGTCCGCCGGAAAATATTTTTCGCGGAAAAGCATCGACCTGAACTGCCACTCCATGCTTCTTGCGAGCTCGTCCTCGCACACGCACCTGAGCTGCCCGTCTACGTCCATTTCGTGCCAGGGTATTTCGTTTATCCAAACTATGGGGCGCACGGGTTTTAAATCGTTCGTGCTTTTTGCGCGGGCGCGCCGCTCGGCGTGCGCGCCGCCGTTCGCAAGCTCCATGTATCGTTTCGCAAGCTCGCGGACCGTCTGTTTGTCTTCTATGTTTGCCATGTTAAATTGCCTCCCGTTTTTTTTACTAACAGTTTTATATCACAATGCCGTTCAAATTTTTTTATTTAGTATAAATTGATGCGCGAATTTTACTGCCGGGCTTTTATGCGGCTTATTTTTTCTTCGATTATTTTGGCGGCGGCTTTCGGGTCGGCTTTGCCTTCCGTTTTTTTCATGAGCTTGCCTATTAAAAACCCCATCGCTTTTTGGTTGCCCCCTATGATTTCGCTCACGGACTTTTCATTTTCTGCAAGCACTTCGTCCGCGAGGCGTTCGAGCTGTTCGCCGCCGCCGACCATCGCAAGCCCGCGCGCCGCGATAAATTCGTCCGGGTCAGCGTCCTCGGCCATGGCCGCGTACAGCGCGAGCTTTTCTGCTGCGCGGTTTATTTTGCCGGAAGCGGTAAGCCCGATGAGCCGCGCCATTTTTTTCCCGTCGATTTTTATTTCGTCGAGGGCGACCGCGGCTTCTTTGGACATGCCAATCAAATCCATAATTATTCTGTTTGAAATTTCTTTCGGCTCGCTTATGTGCGCGTGAGCCGCGTCGAATATGTCCGCAAGGCTCTTGGTCCGCGCAAGAATAGCTGCGTCGTACTCGGGCAGGCCTATCGCAAGGAAGCGAATCTTTTTTTGTTCGGACGTTTCCGGTACCGACGCCCTTATTTGTTCGAACCATGCGTCGTCCAAAGCGACGGGCAAAACTTCCGGATTGGAAAAATATCTGTAGTCGGTGGCGTCCTCTTTTTCACGCATGGCGTATGTTACCCCGCGCGCGTCGTCCCAGCGGCGCGTCTCCTGCACCAAAACTTCCGTTTTGTCCGCCAATGCGTCCGTGTGCCGCCCGTACTCGTATTCGATTGCGCGTGCTATCGCTTTAAGCGAGTTCATGTTTTTAATTTCCGTGCGGGTGCCAAGAACCGTTTCGCCGTACGGCCGCACAGATAGGTTGACGTCGCAGCGCATCGAGCCTTCCTGCATCCGGCAGTCCGACACGTTGGCGAACGACAGCAGAGCCCGCAGCCGCTCGAGATATGCCGTCACCTCTTCCGCCGAGCTAAAGTCCGCCTCGCTCACTATTTCGATGAGCGGCACGCCCGCGCGGTTGCAGTCGACGAGCGTCTTGCCGCGCTCGTGAACGAGCTTGCCCGCATCCTCTTCAATGTGTATTTGTTTTATGCGGATCGTTTTTTTTCCGCTTGCAGTTTCTACCTCAAGCGAGCCGCCGCGTCCCACAGGATTAAAAAACTGAGTGTTTTGATAGCCCGTGGGCAGGTCGGGATAAAAATAATTTTTTTTGTCGAACGTGAGCGTGCGCGAAATTTCGCAGCCGGTAAGAAGCGCCGCGGTCACGCCGAGCTCGACCGCCCGCTTGTTTAGCACCGGCGGCATGCCGGGCATGCCGCAGCATGCCGGGCAGACGTTTTCGTTCGGCTCCGCGCCGAACGCCGTCGAACAGGCGCAAAATAATTTCGTCTCCGTCGAAAGCTCGACATGCACCTCAAGCCCCATCACAAGTTCGTATTCCATTTTATCCGCGCCTTTCTTTTCCGGATTATTTTTCATCAAAATTTTTTGCTTGCTTTGAGCAGCCACTCGTCCTTGTACCGCGGCGCGGCCAAACGGATCCCGCCCGGCAAAAAAAGCGACGGCACGCCCGCAAGCGCCGTAACCGTGTGCGCGTTTTTATATGCAGCCGGAAGCCGCAGCACGGCGTTTTTATTTGCGGCAAACATTTCATCTACGGCGTCAAAAAAAAGCCTCCTGACGCACATTGCTTTGCGGTAAAAGCGATCGAAAAAATCTTTAGACAAAACAAGCGCGCCCGCCGCGGACGCGAGCTGCCATTCTTCGCAGAGGAGCTCGCCGCGCGAACGGGCGTAAAGGTCGTTTAGCCCCGCGGTATTATTTGCGCGGCTCCCGAATTTCAATCCGTCGAAGCGGCTCACATTGCCCGCCGTTTCCGCGCAGTAGAGTATTTCGAAAACGGCCGGCAAAAATTTTTCGAAGGGTATTTCCGCCTCGAATATATTTATTTCGCTTTGACTCTCCGCTTCCGCAAGCGGGGCCATGCATCCGTCCCCGTCGTCGCGAGTTGAAATAATTTTTAATACGCCGAACGCGGTTTGCGCGTCCTTAGCCGCCACTCCTGTTTGGTCGGCGGAAGCCATCTGCGCGACAAGCCCGCGGCGCGAAACCGTTCCGTAAGACGGCTGAAGGTAAACCAAACCCTTTTTATCCGCTTCGTTCCGTATTATGCCCCTAACGTCGCAGCACAGCGCCGCGCCGCACTCGCCTGACAAAACCGAGCCGCAGGGGTCAAGCGTCTGCCCGGCATATTCGTGGCCCGCCTCCGTCATAAGGCATACGGCCGCCGCCGTGTACGGCGAAACGAACCCTTCTGTAATTGCAACGCCCGGGCAAACGGGCATGCCCTTCACCATAATCAATTTGTCCGTGCAAAATTTTAACGCATCCATATTCTCACCTAACCCAAAGTCTTCGGAGCGGCTATATAGCCTCCGTCCGAATCTGTCATGCAACCGAGAAGTTCTTCGCGCGTAAAATTTTTTACCGCCTCGTCCGCCCTAAGCGCCCTGCCGGTTTGCAAAACCGAAACGAGCGGCTCCGCGCCGCCTGTTTCAAATCCGTCGAGCAAACAGAACAATTCGAACAACTCGTTAAATTTTAAGTCCATGCCGGCTTTTTTTTCCTGCGGCAGCCGAATTGCCGCCATATTAAAATATTTTTCGCTTTCCATATTTTTATCCGTTCGCGCCGCATTCAAGCAATTTACGAAAACGGCCGCGCCTTTCTGTTTCAAATTTATTTTGCCGCGCCTTTCCGCTTGTTTACGGATGTTTACCTTACTTTTATGTGCGCCTCGCGCAGCTGTTTTTCCGTGACTTCGCCCGGCGCGTTCATCATAAGATCCTGCGCGTTTCCGTTCATCGGGAACGGCACAACCTCGCGTATGTTTTCGGCTTCCGCAAGAAGCATGACAATGCGCTCGATGCCCGGCGCCATGCCCGCGTGCGGCGGCGCCCCGTAATGGAACGCCTCGTACAGCGCGGAAAATTTCGCCTCTATGTCGGCTTTGGCATAACCCGCGAGCCCAAACGCCTCGTTTAAAATTTCCGGGCTGTAGTTGCGCACCGCGCCGGACGAAAGCTCGACGCCGTTGCACACGATGTCGTACTGGTGGGCCAAAATGCTGAGCGGGTCTTTGCTCCGCAAGGCCTCGAGTCCTCCCTGCGGCATCGAGAACGGATTGTGCGTAAAGACGACCTCCCGGGTTTCCTCGTCGCGCTCGTACATCGGAAAATCCGTCACGAAACAGAATTCGAACCGCGACCCGTCGATCAAACCGAGCCTCGCGCCGAGTTCGCCGCGTATGCCTCCCGCGTATCTGTTGGCGAGTTTTTCCGTGTCCGCGATAAAAAACAACGTGTCGTCTTCTTTTAACCGCAATTTATTTATCAGTTCGCTCTGCTTTTCGATTGATAAAAATTTAACAATCGGGCCTTTCAGCTCCATGCCGCCCGTCACGGAAATATAGCCGAGCCCCTGCATCCCCATGTCGGTCGCGAATTTTAACATCGTTTCAAAAAACGTGCGCGAACGCGAGGCGCAGGCCGGCGCGGTTATTCCGCGCACAGTTTTGTTTTGAAACGGCGCGAAGTCCACTCCTGTAAAAAAATCCGTCAAGTCTTCAATCAAAAGCGGGTTACGCAAATCCGGCTTGTCCGTGCCGTATTTTTTCATGCACTCCGCATACGGCACGCGGGCAAACGGCGCGGGCGAAACAGTTTTGCCCGGCGCGAAATGCGAAAACGTTTCGGTCATTACTTCTTCCGCGACAGCAAAAACATCGTCCTGCTCCGCGAACGCCATTTCGAAATCAAGCTGGTAAAATTCGCCGGGCGAGCGGTCGCCCCTCGCGTCCTCGTCGCGGAAGCAGGGCGCGATTTGAAAATACCTGTCAAACCCGGAAACCATGAGCAGCTGCTTAAACTGCTGCGGCGCCTGAGGCAGCGCGTAAAATTTCCCCTTGTGCTTGCGGCTCGGCACGAGGTAATCTCTCGCGCCCTCGGGGCTGCTCGCGGTGAGTATCGGCGTGTGTATTTCCAAAAAACCCATGCTCTCCATCTTGCGCCGCAAAAACGAAATCACGTTTGAGCGCAGCACCATCCGCCCGTGCACGGCGGGGTTGCGCAGGTCGAGATACCTGTACATGAGCCGCAGGTCCTCCCGCGTTTGATGAGACGCCGATATTTCGAACGGAAGTTGCTTTGAGGCCGCGCTCAAAATTTTAAGCTCGTTAATTCGCACTTCCACCGCGCCCGTAGGAATTTTTTTGTTTACCGTGGACGGGTCGCGCCTCTCCACAGCGCCGCGCACCGTGCATACGCTCTCCTTCGACAGGTTGTGCAGCAGCGAGTCGTCGTTTGTAACGACCTGCGTCACGCCGTAATGGTCGCGCAAATCTATAAACACAACGCCGCCGTGGTCGCGCACGCTTTCCGCCCAGCCGGAAAGCGCGACCTCCCCGCCAATGTTTTTTTCGTTAAGTTCGCCGCATGTGTGCGACCTGTATATGTTCCCCATATGCCCCCCTAAAGCAAAGCCCCGTAAAAACCTCAATGGTTTTTACGGGGCGAAATTTATCCGCGGTGCCACCCGTTTTCAGCGCGACGCGCCCTCATTATTTTTTTTGCCGTCCGTAGTGTTGCCCGCCCGCTACTTGCGCGATCGGGGCTTTCAGCGGCTTTACTGCCGCCCCGAATCTCTGCCGCGCTTTCCGAAAGGGAAGGGTCTACAAATGTAAATTGTATACGCTGAAAACATATTGTCAAGATTTTTAGCTTCAAGCCATTTCGTCAATAAGCGCTTTCATTTCATCAAGCGTTTCCGCCGCGTTTATCCGCGCACGCAAACCGGACGCGCCGCGCATGCCCTTGATGTACCACGGCAAAAGCTTGCGCATTTCCTTTGTTCCGATGTGCTCGCCCTTGTGGGCGACGGCAAGCCCTGCGTGTAAAAGCGCGGTTTCGAGTTTCGCTTCGCGGCCGGGCGGTTCAATAATAAATCCGTTTTTTAAAAATGTTTCGATTTGATTGAATATCCACGGATTGCCCATTGCGGCGCGCGAAACCATCACGCCGTCGCAGAAGGTTTGCTCGATCATTTTTTTTGCAGCCTGCGGGCTCGTCACGTCGCCGTTACCAATGACGGGAATTTTTACCGCCGCTTTTACCGCGGCAATAATATCCAAATCGACCTCGCCGCCGTACTGCTGCTCGCGCGTGCGTCCGTGCACGGCGACCATCGACGCGCCGTTCGCCTCGGCCGCAAGGGCGACCTCCGCGGCGTTGGGACAGGAAAACGAAAAGCCCTTACGGATTTTTACCGTAACGGGCTTTTTGATTGCGTTTACGACCGAAAAAATTATGCGGCCCGCAAGCGCGGGGTTTTGCATCAGCGCCGACCCCTCGCCGTTTTTAATTATTTTTAACGCGGGGCAGCCCATGTTTATATCAAACATGTCGAACCGATGCGAAGGGTCCGCCTCGAGTATCCGCGCCGCCTCCGCCATTATTTCCGGGTCGCTTCCGAACAGTTGAGCGGACAGTAAAAATTTGCCCGCGTGATCGAAACAGACGCCGGGTATTTCGGAATCGAGCAGCCGCAAGGTATGTTCGCTGCCGAAGCACACGCTCTTCGCGCTTATCATTTCCGTGTACGCCATGACGCAGCCGTGCATGCGGCACACCGCCCTGAACGACGCGTCGGTCACGCCGGCCATCGGCCCGAGCATGACGCCGCCGGGCACAGTTAAGCCGCCGATTTTTATTTGCCCCTGCATCTGTTATTTATTCGCGTCACGATAAAACTTATCGTAATAATGCCCGCGCCCTTCCGTGAAATAAAATTTTTACGGGCGGTAAACTTTAAACCCCGTTATGTCCGGCGTTTCGCTTAGCGCCGCGAGCTCGACCGTATGGCTTCCGTTTGCTATGCCCGACACGATCATGTACGGGCAGAACAGCTCTGCTTTTTCTATGTGGCCCTTGTACGGCTTCGCGGCGTCATAAATGTCGGTGCCGTTAAGCAGCGAAAAAAAACTGTAGGTTTCGCCGGGCTTCGGGTCCGGGTGGCCGTAGTAAAATATAAACGATTCGTGCGTCAGTTTTATGCGCTTGCCGCATAAATTTCCGCGCAGGTCGCTCTCGCCTTCAAATCCTGTTTCGGATCCTTCGACGGTGTAAGAAAAATTTAACGGGTCAGTATATGTCTTGAGCGTAATTGTAAATTTTTGTTCGCCCGGCGGGCTGACGAACTCTACGATGCCAAGCTTCGAATAAATTCCGTTGTTCTCCGCCGTCCTTATGTACGCCTCCGGTGTTTCGGACGGTTTCCTGCCGTCGATGCGAACCTCGCACGGATGCTGAAGGCCGCTTCCCGCAACTGCCTCGACGCGGTTGCCGTCAAACTGCACGGCAAGCTTTCCGTTTTTCCAATCGTCTTTGCATACCGGTATGAACGTGCAGCGCTCCTCGATTTTCGCGGCGCTGTTGTAAACGAAAAACTGCCGTATCAAACGGAACATGAACTCCTGCCCGGTGTCGAACAGATGCCCGCCGTCGGAGAGCAGCCCCTGCGGCGACAGCCCCGTGTCCTCAAAATATTTTCGCCACGGCGTGCGGATGTCCGCCACCTGCGCGCCGTGCCTTTTTGCGATTGCAGGCAGCAGCTCGTAGGACATTTTGAGCGACCACCAGTTGTAGCCCCACTTGTCGTCCGAAGTAAAATGGTCGGTCATTATCAAAATTTCAGACGTCGTGTTTTCGCGCACCCATTTGATCAGCCGCTCGTACTGCACCTCGCTGCCCTGCACCATTATCACGAGCAAGTCCGGATAAAACGAAGCGATGTCGTTCGGCACGCGCTTGTAAAGCACCTGCGTCGAAAACCCGCCTATCGCAAAAACCTTGTGGTGTATCACGGCGTTGGGGTACTGCCCCCGCAGCCAGTCCGCAAGCATAGGCGGCCATGTGTTGTTCGGGTCCACTATCGACTGCCCGGTGAAAGCGATCTTTACATGGTTGGGTTTGTCCGCAGTACTCTCGGCGAGCTTTTTCATAAATCCCGCTAAGCCGGCGCCGCTTCCTCCGCGCATAGGAAGCTCGGGCACGGGATATTTTTCAAAATCCATCGTGAGCCTCGCGGCTTCGCGCAAATGCTTGATAACGACGCGGTCGTTTTCAAAAACCGCCGCAAAAAGTTTTTTTAGTTCGCCGCGGTTCTTTTCGTCATGCAGGTTGCCTTCCGATCCGTTTGGCAGGGCGTAACCGGTTTCCGCGCTTATGCCGAGGCACCGCCATATCTTCCAGCAAGTGCCGTGCGTCGCTTCACAATCGCTGTCGAAAATATAATTGCGCAGCACCTGCATAAGCTGCTCCCTAACAGCCTCGCTGTCCGTCATTTTCATGAAGGGCGTCATGGCTTCCGCGGCATGCCAGCGCGCCTCTATTGCAAAGCCGACTGTGTCCGCCAAAAATTTCGCGGTTTGCGCCGCGTTTTTTTCGTTTACGCCGTCGAGTTTTGCGTTCACTTCTTTTTCAAGCGGGCTCGTGCAGGTTTTATGGAGGCTTAAAATCATTTGCGTGAGTATCGCGTTAAAGCCGACCGTCCGCTTCGCGCCGCCCGTTATTATTATCGCGGCGGTTAGCTGCCCGAGCCAGTCGGTAATTGCGGCGAGTCCGTCTTCCGTGTAAAACTTTGGCTTCATAAGCGGCTTGTGGTCTATCGCGTAAATTGTCATGTCATCGCCGTAGCCGACCATCACATGCCAATCGCTTCCCGCTCCGAATTTCATGAGCGCGGGCATTCCGGAATCGATCGACCGTTTTAAATCCGCAAACGCTTCCTCTTTTTTCTGCTCCTTGTTAAGCCGAGTCCAGCTCAAGCCCGCGTACCCGAATATAAAATCGAAAAAGTCGTCCGGATAAAACCAGCTTTTGCCCCTGCCCGGTATCGGGCAGTAGTCCGAATCCGATTCCGGCCACGCGTACCCGAAGGCCGCGCCCGTATACGTTAAACAGTTGTGGTAAAGCTGCAGATGATTCTTCTGCATCGCGGTCGCCTTGCAGCCGTTTTCGCAGTTGAAACAGAAGCTGTCCTTCTGCCCGCAAAAATACGGCGTCTCTTCCGTGTAACCGAGAGCCGGCAGCAGTACGGTGGCGAGCGCCCCGAAGAACGCGCCGCTCTCCGCGTCGTGCGGAAAACGCACGGTGTTTTTTAAGACGTACATTGGTTTACCTCCCGATGATTATTTTTTTCTTCGCTTATAGATAAAAGAATTTGGCTCGGCAAATAAAAAACCCAGATAAGAACATACGCAGCTTCGTACACCGCGCCGCTCCCGGTCAGGTTGAACAGCATCACGTTAATGTCGCAGCACAAAAACAGAACCATGCCGAGCATCGCAAAAAACGACTGCCTGCTTTTTAAACGCATTCGGCGTTTTACGGAGGCGGCAGCGGCGCAAATCAAACCGGCCGCGTAAACGGCCGCAAGCTTCGTGACCGTGTCAAAAGGCAGCGGCAAAATAATTATTAACGCGCCGGCCGATATTTGAATAATTATTCGCGGGTTTAACGGCCATGCCCTGCCCAAAAATTTTCCGTCCGCCGCAAAACGGATGTGGTGCGCGGTTTGCGCGCAGCAAAACAAGCAAAGCCCTATAAATTCGTCGATGTATATCAGCAGAAAATAATCGGCGGCGAGCGTGAAAAGCATCGCCGCCCTCAACCAAAAACCGTCGCTCTTTACCGTTTGCGCCGTGTATAATATCCCGCTCATTTTTTTTGCCGAAAAAAAATTATTTTTTTCGTCTCTTTTATTTTTTTCTCCTGTTTGAAAAAAATTTTTTTTGCGGCGGCTTAAAAACGGCCGGATAAAACTGTTCAATACGCATAAAAAAACTGCCGAAAAGAAAATACTATTCGGCAGCATACCTGTTGATCAAGCATCCGTATAAAAGGGTTTTAGCTTCGTCCTCCGTGAGCGACGGGAGTTTTAAATCAAACGGGATTTTTTCGCTTTCGTGCAGTACGAACGCGCTTATGTTTTCGGCCCTTGCTTTGACCGCCTTTCTAATGCCCGGCACGAATATAAAATCCCCGGTTTTAAACGGCGGCTCTCCGTTTGTTGTAAACGGAAGCAGCCCCCAGTTGACGAGGTTTGAACGGTAGCGCTTGGTCGCGTATTCGTTTGCGATGTTCGCAAGGCCGCCAAGCACCCGCTGGCAGCTCGCCGCCTGCTCCCTCGCCGAGCCGTCGCCGGGTTTTACGGCAAATATTACGCTGCCCGCTGCCGTATCCGGCGGCAGCTCGGGCAAATATTTTTTTGCCTCTTCCGCCGCGGACTTTGCTCGCTTAACATATTCGGGGTCCTTTCTCGACAGCGTGTACTCCGCAAGCGCCTGCGGGTTTGATCTGTAGGACGAAGTCTCGCCGGACGGAATAAGCTCGTCGGTTGTCGTCACCGGGTCGGTTATATACGAGGCAACATACATCAGAATGTTTTTTGCAAGCGGTTTAAACGCCGGCCAAGGTTTTATGCCCGGCCCCTCCGCAAGAAGCACGGCGGGGTCCGGTTTACCCGTGCCGTCGTAAACATGCCTGTCATATATTTTTTTATCGAAAAAATATTTTGCTTTTGAAAATTCGTAATTTATTTCCGTTGCGGGTGTTATGCTGCCGCCGTTAACCGCCGAAGCGGCTATCGACCTTGCGTCCATAAGCATTACCGCGGCCGTCTGCCCGTTGTTCGGCTTCGAGCCTTCGCGGTTCGGAAAATTACGGGTCACATGCCGCAGGCTTAAACCGTTGTTTTGCGGGATGTCTCCCGCGCCGAAGCACGGCCCGCAAAACGCGGTCTTAATTACCGCGCCCGCTTCGAGCAGGCTGCCGTACACGCCGTCTTTTACGAGCGCGGAAGTTACCGGCAGGCTCGCGGGATAAACAGAAAGCGCGAAGCCGTTCTTGATTTTTCCCGTTTGCAAAATTTTTGCCGCTTCGCATAAATTTTCAAACAGGCCGCCCGCGCAGCCCGCGATGATGCCTTGCTGTGCGCAAAGCCTGCCGCTGTATATTTTATCGCGCAAAAAAGCGAGCGACTCATCTTCGGAAAAAATATCGCCCGCGTTTTTTACTGCTTCTTTAATTGTAAACACACGGCTCGGATGAAACGGCAGCGCGACCATCGGCTCGACCTTTGACAAATCAAGTTCGATAAATCCGTCGTAATAAACGGGGCTGTCCATCTCTAATTTACGGTACAGGTTTTCGCGTCCGTGCGCCGCGTAATATTCTTCGATAATTTCGTCCGTTTCCCATACGGAAGAAAGACACGCGGTTTCGGTCGTCATTACGTCTATGCCCAAGCGGTAGTCCGCGCTTAAATTTTTAAGCCCGGGTCCGAAAAACTCCATCACTTTATTTTTTACATATCCGTTTTCGAATGTCGCGCCTATTATCGCGAGCGCGATGTCCTGCGGGCCCACGCCCCTTGCAGGCTCCCCGGTCAAATATACGCCCACAACCTCCGGCACCTTTATGTCGTAAGTTTTTCCGAGAAGCTGCTTGACAAGCTCGCCGCCGCCCTCGCCTATTCCCATCACGCCCAGCGCGCCGTAGCGCGTGTGGCTGTCCGAGCCGAGTATCATGCCGCCGCAGGCGCACATGCATTCGCGCATATATTGGTGTATAACCGAAACATGCGGGGGTACAAACACTCCCCCGAATTTTTTTGCGGCGGAACGCCCGAAGGCGTGGTCGTCCGCGTTTATTGTGCCTCCCACGGCGCACAGGCTGTTGTGGCAGCAGGTGAGCGTATACGGCAACGGAAACTCAAAGTTCTCGCCGATCGCAACCGACGCAAGCGCCGTTTGTATGATGCCCACATACGTGATGTCATGCGAAGCGAGCGCGTCGAATTTAATTTTTAAATTTTCATAATCTTTAAACAATCCGCTTCCCGCATTGGTAATGCTGTGGCTTTCTAAAACCTGCAGCGCTATCGTGCCGCGCTTCAGCATGTTTTTTTCACTCGTTTTTGCATGCAGAGCTTTTTCTCCCGGGGTGATTATTCCGCCGCTGACAAACGCTCCGTATCCATATAATTTTATCAATCCGTTCACTCGCCCGTATTATTTATATTTTGGAAGCCAATTTCCGTGCGCGTCTATCAGGTCGTCGCAAAGCGATTTTATTTCGTCGATCGACAGCTCGCTTGATGTGTGCGGGTCGAGCATCGCCGCGTAATATATGTTTTCTTTTTTTTGCGTGACTGCCGCCTCAATGGTCAGCAGATGCACGTTGATGTTCGTGCGGTTAAGCGCCGCGCACTGCTGCGGCAGGTCGCCCACGAAGCACGGGCGCACGCCGTTGCCGTCGACCATGCACGCTACCTCGACGCATGCCTCGCCCGGAAGGTTTGTTATCAGCCCGTTGTTTAAAACATTGCCCCCGATTGACGTAGGCGTGTTTGTCACAACCGCTTCCATTATGTAAGAGGCGTATTCCTGCGAACGGTTGTGGTCGAGCTTCGGGTTGTTAACCAATTCTTCCCGCTGCTTTTCCCAATGGGCGATCTGCCCGACGCAGCGCCGCGGGTATTCGTCAAGAGGGATGTTGAAGCGGTCGATCAGCTCCGGATATTTGCTCTTGATCCAATACGGCATGTACTCCGCGTTGTGTTCGCTCGACTCGGTCACGTAATAGCCGAACGTTTTTAAAATTTCGATGCGTACCATATCCCAGTGCTTGCCGGTTTTTTCCGTTGCGCGTTTGCGAACTTCCGGATAAATGTCAACGCCGTTGCGTTTTATTTCGAGCAGCCAGCCCATGTGGTTGATGCCCGCGATTTTATATGTGATGCCGTCGGTGGGCATATCAAGCACCGTCAGCAACCCCCACGCGCATGACTGCACGCTGTGGCACAGGCCGACGGTTTTTATCGGCGTGTAGCGCAGCATCGCGCCCGTGAGCATCGACATCGGGTTCGTGTAATTTATAAAAAGAGCGTCAGGGCAAACCTTTGCCATGTCTTCGGCAAAACCGAACATGACCGGTATGGTCCTTAGCGCGCGGAATATCCCGCCTATGCCGAGCGTGTCCGCTATCGTCTGCCTGAGCCCGTATTTTTTCGGCACTTCAAAATCGGTAACCGTGCAGGGCTCATAGCCGCCAACCTGGATGGCGTTTACAACGAAGTCCGCGCCGCGCAAGCTCGCGATCCTGTTTGTGTAGGCTTTAATATTTGCGCGTCCGCCGTTGCAA
>WRDG01000025.1 GCA_009783525.1 Defluviitaleaceae bacterium
CTTCCTGAAAAATTTTTTCGTCGGCATGGCAGTTTTCGATGTAGCTGAATTTGACGCCGTAACGCTGCAGCACCTTTGTTGCCGCGAACAAACCGCATTGGCTGTCCGTGGGCCTGCCCGCAGTCCCTTCGGGCGCGGGGTCGCGCGGCCCCCAAATAAGCACGGGCACGCCCATGTTTTTCGCGAGCTTTGCGACGGCTTCTTCCTGCCCGAAATTGCAGTGCGGCACGAACAGCGCGTCGGCCTGCGCCGCCGAAAATTTTTTTTGAACGGCGGCCGCCTCGGCGTAACGCATCATTAACCCTTCGGGATTTAAATCTTCGGTGTATATGCCGGCAAAATCCATTATGCCTTCAAACTCGGCCATTTTCGCAAGCACGGTCTCTTTTCTGCGGACCGCAAGCGGGTTTGAAAAAACTTCGCGCCGCGTCGGCGCTACGCCCACCCGCAGCGAATGCAAATCATGCTGCATGATATCGCTCCCCAAATTTTTTTTTCATTGTAATAAAATACAAGGATTACCACAATGAAAACAAAGAGCATGTTAATTAATTCGATTAACAAAAAAAAATTCCGGAATTTTTTTTAACAGCGCAAAAAATTTACGGAATTTTTTTAAACGGAGCGAAGCATGAAAATTAAAAAAATTGCTTCGATTTACCGCGCGGTAAAAATACTGCCGATGATCCATTTGGATACATGAGCGGCGAAGTTATTAAAAATTAATTTCTACTGACCGTAATACGCATTCGCGCCGTGCTTCCTGTAATAATGTTTGTCGAGCAGAGACTGCGGCGCGGGAAGCAATGCCGGGTTTAAAAGCAGGCTGAAAAATGCCATCTTGGCAACTTCCTCAAGCACGACGGCGTTGTGCAGCGCGTCCGACGGCGAGCTGCCCCATGCGAACGGGCCGTGGTTTTTAACGAGGGCTCCGGGGACCGCTGCGGGGTCTATTTTTTTTTCGTGAAAAAGTTTTGCGATCACGCTTCCGGTTTCGGCTTCGTATGCGGATTCGATTTCGGCTGCGGTCAAGTCGCGTGTGCAGGGGATTTCGCCGTAAAAATAATCCGCGTGGGTGGTGCCCAGTGCCGGGATGCCGCGGCCGGCCTGCGCGAACGCCACCGCGTGCGGCGAATGGCTGTGCGCCGCGCCGCATATCGACGGGAACGCATTGTAAAGGCGCAGGTGCGTGGGCGTGTCTGAAGACGGCTTATGCACGCCTTCGACAACATTGCCGCTCATGTCCACCACCGCCATGCCGTCCGGCGTGAGGCGGTCGTAATCGACGCCGCTGGGCTTTATTACCATCAGACCCGAAGCGCGGTCTATTCCGCTTACATTGCCCCAGGTTAATATGGCGAGGCCGTATTTTTTTAAAGCGATGTTCGCTTCATAAACATCGCGCTTCAACTGTTCTAACATATTTTGCCGAGCTTTATTTTTTTTAAGCGCTTCATGACGTCGTTTGCGCCGCGCCCGAAATAATCGTGAAGAATTTTATATTCGGCGTAGAGGAGATCGTAGACGGCGGTATTTTTTTTATTCGGTCTGTAAACTGTGTCCTTAATTTTTGACATCGGGCCCACCGCCATATAGATCGTGTCATAGCCGCCGGCGGCGCTGCCCGCCGCCACCGCTCCGAACATCGCGGAGCCGAGCGCGGGCGCTTGCGGCGAGCCGGAGATGCGGATCTCGCGGCCGGTCACGTCGGCGTATATCTGCATCATAAGCGCGTTTTTTTCGGCGATGCCGCCGCATGCGAAAAGCTCGTCAACAGGCACGCCGCTTTCGGCGAACGTGTCGATTATCATTCGCGTGCCGTAAGCCGTCGCTTCAATTAGCGCGCGGTAAATTTCTTCGGGTTTTGTTTGCAGCGTGCAGCCTACAAGCAGTCCGGTGAGATCCGCGTCGACAAGCACCGAGCGGTTGCCGTTCCACCAATCGAGAGCGACGAGTCCGCTTTGACCCGGTTCGAGCCCGCTTGCCTTGCCGGTTAAAAATTGGTGTATGTCCATATTTTTTTTTGCAGCTTCGCGTCTGTAATCTTCGGGCACGCAATTTTCCGTAAACCATTCGAAGTGGTCGCCCACGCAGCTTTGGCCCGCCTCGTAACCCGCGAAACCGGGCATGACACCGTCTTCGACCACGCCGCACATGCCGGGCACAATTTTTACTTCGTCGCCGAGCATTATGTGGCAGGTTGAAGTGCCCATGATCATGAGCAGCTGACCCGGGCGCGTGATCCCCACCGCGGGCGCTGAAACATGCGCGTCAACGTTTGCGGCGGCTACCGCCGTGCCGGGCAGCAATCCCGTTAGACGAGCCGCCTCTTCCGTTAAAACGCCCGCCTTGCCGCCTATCGGCAAAACAACGCGCGAAAGTTTTTCGCCGACGAAATTTTTTAGCTTGGGATCGAGCGCGGCGTAAAAATCGTCAGAGGGGTATCCGTCGCGCTTCGACCACAGCGCCTTATATCCGGCGGTGCAGCTGTTGCGCGTCTCAACGCCCGTCAGCTGCCATATGCACCAGTCGGCGGCTTCTAATATTCTGTCGCAGGCGTCGTAAATTTCCGGCGCTTCGTTTACGATCTGCATCACCTTCGGGACCATCCACTCCGAAGAAATTTTTCCGCCGTAACGCGACAGAAACGACTCGCCGCGTTTTGCTGCCGTATCGTTTAAACGGTTGGCCTCGTTTTGCGCGGCGTGATGCTTCCATAGTTTTATGTATGCGTGCGGGTTGGATTTATATTGATCTTTAAAGCACATCGGCTCGCCGTTTTTGTCCGTCGGCATGAGCGTGCAAGCCGTGAAGTCGATGCCGATGCCGATAACGTCGTTTGGCGAAACGCCGCTTTTTTTTATAACAGCGGGGATTGCGCTGCCGAAAACGTCCAAATAATCTTGCGGGTGCTGGAGCGCCCAATCCATGCCGAGCTTCGTGCCGTCGGGCAGCGTTTCGTCCATCACGCCGTGAGGATAGTCGAACACCGCGCCCGCAAGCTCCGAGCCGTCGCTCACGTCAACAAGAACCGCCCTGCCCGAAAGCGTGCCGAAGTCCACTCCTATTGTGTATTTGCCCATATTGTTTTACCTTCCGCGCCGCGTCCGTTATTGCCCGGCTAAACGACGCTCCTTTCCGTTTAAAATTATTTTTTCACCAAAAAGAGATACCCGCGAAGGGTATCTCTTTTTTAACTGTTCCTGTTAGTTGAAAGGGTTTTCGCCGCAATATAACTGTCCTGCGGGCTTATTGTATGAAATGTCTGTCACGCCGAGCAACCTGAGCGCGGCGAACAGCGTCTTGCCCGCGTGCGCGAACGCGACCCCCGCATGGTGCGGGTAGCGTTTGCCGATAAGCACGTGGCGGTAGAAGCGTCCCATTTCCGGTACGGCGATCACGCCTATGCCGCCGAAAGATTTCGGATCGATGTCGAGCATACTGCCTTCGGCCACATACGCGAGCAATTTTGCGTCCGCCGACGACTGCAGGCGGAACAGCGTCACGTCTCCCGCCGCGAGCGTGCCTTCCAGAGTGCCGCGCGAGATGTTCGGCTCGCTGTCGGGTTCGAGCAGGCGCTTCATTATAAGCTGATACTTCATTTCGAAATTTTTCATCATGCACGAGGACGTGTTGCCGCAGTGGAAGCCCATGAACAAATCTGTCGGTTTAAATCCGGAAAGCTTTGAGGCGTTTTCTTTGAACATGTCTGCGGGGACCGTGTTGTTAATGTCGAGAAGCGTGGCCGGCATTTCCGTCGCGAGGGTGATGATAAATTCAGAAAGCGCGCCGTAAATGTCCGTTTCGCACGAAACCGGAATGCCGCGGGCCGCGAGCCGTCCGTTGACGTAGCAGGGCACGAAGCCGAACTGCGTTTGAAACGCGGGCCAGCATTTGTTTGCGAACACGAAGTATTCGCAGGCGCCCTTGTTTTTTTCCGCCCAGTCGAGCAGCGTGATTTCGTATTGGGCGAGTTTTTTCAAAATGCCCGGGTGTTTGTTTCCGGCTCCGAGCTCCGCCTGCATGTCGGAGATAACGCCGTCTATACGCGGGTCGTTTTCGTGTTCGTTAAACGAGGCGAAAAGATCAAGCTCCGAATTTTCTTGGATCTCGACTCCGAGGTCGAACAACGGCTTGATGGGAGCGTTGCACGCCAAAAAATCAAACGGTCTCGGCCCGAACGCGAAAACTTTTAATTTTGACAGCCCGATTTTTATTTTAGCGAGCGGGACAAAATCCAAAATCATTTGCGCCGCTTCGTCCGCGGTGCCTACCGGATATTCCGGTATGTGCGCGTTTATCCCGCGAAGACCGAGGTTGTACGAGGCGTTGAGCATCCCGCAGTAGGCGTCGCCGCGGCCGTTTATGAGGTCCGCGCCGGTTTCTTCGGCCGCCGCAACAAACATCGACGGGCCGCAAAATTTTTGGGCGAGCATCGTTTCCGGACCCTCCGGCCCGAAATTGCCCAAGTACACGACAAGCGCGTTAGCACCCGCGTCTTTTAAACCGTTAAGCGCCGCCAGCGCGTCCGCTTCGTTTTCAACGATCGTTTCGATTTCGATAAAGTCCGCCGCGCAAACGCAGCCGGCCTTGCCAGTGTTTAACCGCGCAAGCGAAGCGGCAACAGCCCTGCGCCGTTTTTCGGAGAGACTCGCGGGGAAGCAGTCGCGGCTCACCGCCACGATGCCGACGCGCACTTTAGGAAAATTTTCGAGTTTATGCATGTGATCTACCTTCCGGGGCGGCAAGCCGCCCGATTATTTTATACAAATGTTATCATTTGGGTTTTGGGCGGTCAATGGCGCAGCGCCATCTTGATTATGTTTCAAAATTTATTTTATTCCGTCAAGGCATGCTGCGGCTGATTGCAAACGGCGGCCGTTGCTTGAATTTATCCGCCGATCGTTTTGCCGGCCGTCTTGTAAAAAAATTTGACGAGTTCGATTACGGCGAAGGGGACGAGACCTAAGGCGGCCATCACGGCCCAATGCGCGGGGCTCAGCGGCACGCAGTAAAAAATGTCGCGGATCACCGGGGTGGCCGCGGTAAAAACCACGAGCGAAATTGAAAGGCAGATTCCGCCGAACAGCAGCCTGTTGCTTAAAAAACCTATTTCAAAAAGAGATTTGTTAAAGCTCCTGACATTCATGATGTTAACCACCGAAGCGAAAGCGAGCGTGACATAGGCCATCGTCCTGCCCGCTTCGGGCGAGGGAACGATGTCCGGGTGGATCTCCACGAACGAGCCTAAATAATAGCCGAACATCGAAACCGCGATAAAAATTACCGCGGCAACGGCCGTGCGCATACCGAGACCGTATGCGAAAACGCTTTTTGTTTTTGGGATCGGCCTTCGCTTCATGCCGTCTGGTTCGAGCTTTTCGCGGCACATGCAAAGGTCCGGGATGCCGTCTGCCACCACGTTGATGAACAGTAGCTGCAATGCGGCAAGCGGCGTAGACTTCCACAAAATAAAACCGAAAATCATCACGACTATTTCCGCGATGTTGCTTGGCACAAGCGAGATCAACACCTTGCGTATGTTGTCGAACACGCGCCTGCCTTCGCTGACAGTGCTCACGATGGAGGCGAAGTTGTCGTCGGTGAGTATCACGTCGCTCGCGTTTTTTGAAACATCCGTTCCGCTGCCCATGGCCACGCCTACGTCGGCTGCCTTAAGCGACGGCGCGTCGTTGACGCCGTCGCCGGTCATGGCCACGACATGCCCGTGTTTCTGCCACGCTTTTACGATGCGCAGCTTGCACTCGGGGCTTACGCGGGCGTACACGGAGCATTGCTCCACAGTATCAAACAAAGCGCTGTCGTCCATCGCCGCGAGCTCCGCGCCCGTGATGACGCGGTCGCCCTGTTCGAAAATTCCGATCTCCTTTGCGATCGCGCAAGCGGTAGCGGCATGGTCGCCCGTGATCATTACGGGCTTGATGCCCGCTTCTTTGGCGATGCGAACCGACTCGACGCTTTCGGGGCGCGGCGGGTCAATCATGCCGACGAGCCCGGCCAACGTGAGACCGTTTTCCAATTCGTTTGAATCAAGCTCGCGGGGCAGCTCGTTGTAATATTTATACCCGGCGGCAAGCACGCGGAGCGCTCTGTCCGCGAACGAATCGTGGACGCGCTGCGCCGCCGCCGCGTCATATTTTGCCGGATCGACCGGTATCCTGTCGAACGCGCCTTTCGTAATGGAAATGTAGCGCCCGTCTTCCGTTTTGTGGACGGTGGTCATCAGCTTGCGGCTCGAGTCGAACGGGATTTCGTGGACGCGTGGGTATTTTAATTCGAGCGCGGATTTTGGTTCGTGCTGCTGCAGCAGACGAATGATCGCCGTTTCGGTGGGGTCGCCCACTTCTTTTAATTCGCCGTCCGCGGTTTCTATTGTCGCGTTGCTCGCGAGGCTCATGTATTCGATCAGTTTTAAGTGACCTACGCTTGTGTTGACTGCGTCAACGCTTGCAACATTGACTGCGTCAATGTTAATCGCATCCCAAACATCCGTTATCGTCATGCGGTTCATGGTCAGGGTGCCCGTTTTGTCCGAGCAGATAACCGAAGCGCTGCCCAATGTTTCTACGGCCGGCATCTTGCGTATGATCGCATGTTTTTTTGCCATCGTGAGTATTCCGTAGGCGAGGGTTATGGTCATTATGATGGGCAGCCCTTCCGGGATCGCCGCGACCGCAAGCGAAACGGAGTCGAGCAGAATGTTGGCGACAGGTATATCTTGAAAATATTGCAGCGCAAAGAGCGTCGCGCCTGCGATTATTGCGATGAAGCAAATATTTTTGCAAAGGTTGGCCATCTTTTTTTGCAGCGGCGTCTGAATCTTTTGAGACGAGTTGAGCAGCCCCGCGATCTTGCCGACCTCGGTGCCCATGCCGGTGCTTACTACCACTGCCCTCGCGCGGCCCGCGGTGATCAAACAGCTTGAGTAAATCATGTTGATGCGGTCGCCTATCGAATCAGATTCGTTCGGCTCGTAAGCGTCGTCTTTTTCTACCGGGACGCTTTCGCCGGTCAGGAGCGCTTCGTCCGCGCGGAGGTTTACAGATTTGATGAGCCTCGCGTCGGCCGGGATCATGTCGCCGGCGTCGAGTTCGAGTATGTCGCCCGGCACGAGCTCGGTCGCGTCTATCGGCTGCCTTTTGCCGCCGCGAATAACGACTGTTTTTTGCGCCGTCATTTTTTTTAGGGATTCGAGGGCTTTTTCCGCGCCCATTTCCTGCCTGACGGCAAGGGAGACGTTAAGCACCACTATGGCGAAGATGACAACCGCGTCCGTGTAGCCGTGGGCCGGGTCGGTTATGCCGATGTAGAGCGCGATGCCCGCCGCCGCAAGAAGAATGAGCGAAGTGACATCCTTGAGATGATGGATTATTTTCTGAAAAACCGTTTCCTTTTTTTCTTCGTCGAAAACATTTTTTCCGTGCTCTTTTTGAATCGCCGCGGCGTCAACGTCGCTCAATCCGCTGTCCGGGTCCGTGCGGAGGGCGCGGAGCACCGCGTCCAATTTATCCGAATAAAAATTCATCGTTAATAACCATCCTTTTACAAAAATTTGCGGCGGCTAATATTATCAATTTGTTTTGCCGTGAAGCAAGCGCATTAATAAATACAACGAACCGTATCGACGCAGCCGGCCGGGCAAAAAAATTACGGCTGCTATAAAAATTCGGCTCGTTGCAAAAAATAATTTGTGAGATATTATGTATATGCCGATTGATTCGTTGCAAAGTAAAAAAAATTCCGGTTGAAAATTTTTTAAGAAAAAAACCGGAGACAGGCAGCCGGTCGGCGCAAGAATATGTTTTTGCTTTTATTTATTCGCAGAGGAGACACGGTATGGCCGCATTAAATTTGAAGTCGCGCGCGGGTGTCGCGGACGGGGTGCGCTGGGGCTACGCGCTCGGGTGGTACGGCGAAATCTACGGCTTAAAGGGCGAAAGCGACCTGATGGGCAAGCTTAAATTTTTAAAGAAGTACAATTTCAAAAGCACGCATGCGAGCGTAAAGATGATCGACGGCATGAGCGACGCGGATCGCGAAGAAATTTTTTCGTTCCTTGCCGAAAACGATTTGGATCTTATGCCGTCGGCGGGCTTTAATTATTTGGCGGCGTCGGACGACGAAGCAAAAAGCGAGACGGACATGCAGCTTAAGCTGCTCGACAAATACGTGCCGCTGCTGCGCAACAGGATCGTTCACTCGGGGTTGGCCGCGGGGCACCGCTTCGACCGCGAAAGGCCGCTCGACGAAACGCTCGGCAAATTGTCCGAACGCATCGGGCCGCTTGCCGAAGGCTGCGCGCAAATAGGCACGCCGCTCTGCGCCGAAAACCACGGCGACTATTATGTTTCGGACATCGTGAAGATTTGCCAAACCACGCCGCATTTTTATTTGTTTTTAGACACCGGCAACACATACCTGCTCGGCGAGAAGCCGCTGTCCGCTTTTTACGAAGCCGCGCCGTTCACGGTGGGCACGCATTTTAAAGATCAGCGCGTGCGCCCTATGCCGCGCGCCAACCCGCTGCATTTCGAAGTGGGCAACTCGGATCTCGGCGGCGGCGACGTGCCGCTTCGCGAGTGCTGGGAAATTTTGCGCAAATATTCGCCGGCGCCAAACCAATTGTGCATGCTGTTCGAAATGTTTCCGCCGCCGGGAATGGAAGTTACGGAGTGCTTAGAAAAATCGATCGCGTTCGTTCGGACATTTGAGGGCTGCAACCTGTGAGCGCGCTAACGGCCGCCGTAATCGGTCTGCGCATGGGCGGCGGACATGCGAACATTTACAATAATTTATCGGAGTATAAGCTCGCGGGCCTGTGCGACATCGACGAAGCAGTCGCGCAAGAGGCGAGCGCAAAATACGGCGGCGTGCCGTATTACGCGGACTATAAAAAAATGCTGGACGAAATAAAGCCCGACGTGGTTTGCGTCGCCACGCCGAACACACTCCACTGCGAGATGACGCTTGAAGCGGCGGCTCGAGATTCGACAAAGGGAATTTACTGCGAAAAACCGATCGCAGTTAATATGCGCGAAGCACGTGCCATGCGCGACGCCTGCGAAGCAAAAAACATTCCGCTTTGCATTGGGCATCAGCGCCGCATGTCCGCGCCGTACATCACCATGCGCGACGCGATCGTAAACGGCTTGATCGGCGAGGTTTATCTGATACGCGGCATATGCGCCGGCGATTTTTTGTCAGACGGGACGCACACGGTGGACAGCCTCATGTATTTAAACGGCGACCATCCCGCCGAATGGGTTTTGGGCCAGATATACAGGGGGCCGTTCGCGAGCGAGGAAGAACAGAAGGAGAACCGCTACGCCTACAACGGCAAACGCTTCGGGCACAACACGGAGCGAGGCGCAATTTCAAACATTATGTTTTCAAACGGCGTAAGGGCTGAAACCGTAACCGGCGACCAAATGCTGATGAAGGGCCGCTGGTACCAAGACATTGAAGTGTTCGGAAGCAAGGGGCGGCTGTGGCGCAACAACGACCAGTCCGAACCGCCGGTGATGATCAACACAACCGGCGAATGGGTAAACCTTCCGTTTTCGGTCGAGGACGAAAAAAATTACGGGCTCAAAGCGGCGCACGGCCTGTTCGCAAAAACAGTCTGCAGCGGCGCAAAACATCCGATGGACATGGAAACGGCCATGAAAGGTTTCGACATTGTGATGGGCGTTTACGAGTCCGCGAGGCTTAACGCGCGCGTCGGCTTTCCGCTCGCGCAGGAAGAATTTCCGCTCGACTTGATGCTTAAAGAGAGGGGCGAATTTTAAATGATAATCTGTTCAAGCGTGACGCGATCCAAAGATAAAATGGAAGACGCGATGGCCGCGATCGCCGCGGCCGGTTTTAAAGACATCGATCTCATAGCCATAAACAAATGGGCGCATTTCGATCCGGCGGATTTGGCGGCGGATTTTGCCGCAATAACCAAGCGGGCGGAAAACGCGCTCAAGGCGAACGGTTTGACCATGCGCGCCATGAACGTCGGCATGAACGGCCAAATGCACGACCGTAAAAAAGAAACGGTCGAAAGCAATTTAAAAGAGCTTGACGCCCTTTGCCGCTTCATGAAACATTTCGGCGCGAAAAACTGCGCGCTGCAGCCTTTGCAAAAAGATCCGGGCCGCGATGCGGCGGACGTCTTAAAAGACAGTGTGGATTCGCTGGAAGAGTATTACGAATGCACGTTGAAGCACGGCATTTCGCTCGGGCTCGAGCTGCATGTCCACAGCCCTTTCGAATCGGTGGAGGCGGCGCGGTATGTTTACGAGCGCATTCCCGAGGCGACCGTTGTGTTTGACCCTACGCATTTTATTTCGATGGGCGGCAGCCTTAAAGACTGCGAGTATGTGATGGACAAGGCTGTGCACGTGCATATACGCGACGCGGCCGAGGATATGATCCAAACAAAAGTGGGCGAAGGCAGCGTCGATTTCGAATGGGTAGTGACCAAGCTGCTCGCGCGCGGATATAAAGGGCATTTTTCGATCGAGTACCTGTGCAACGAAGAATGGGACGCATTGGCGGAAGCCGTAAAGCTGCGCGGGATTTTAGAAAAATGGATTTCATAAAAAATTAACGCTGCCGCAAAAAAAATTAATACGGACGGCGACAAATGGATAATTTAATAGAAGAAATAAAAAACACCCCGGCCGGGGGCGTCAATCTGCGTGACTACCTTATGTACAAGGGATATAGGGAGCACTTTGACGCCCCCGTTTCAATTGCGCGGGCATGGGCGGCGCACAGTTTGTTTGCACAGCACAAAAAAATTATTTATCAAAACGACGTGATCGCCGGGTCGTCGCGCGGGCTTTATGTATTTGAAGATGAAGCCCCGTGCGAGGCGGAGCGCGGACACGCGGAGCGCATAGCCCTTTCGTACGGCTCGCGCGGTTTTTACACGAACTCGGATCATTTCGCCCCGGACTACGAGACGATTTTGGATCTCGGCGTAAACGGCATGATAAAAAAAATTGACGCCTCAATAAACAAGCACGCGGACAACAAAGAAAAAGTTACAACGCTGCAAGCGATGAAGACCGCGCTCGGCGGCTTTTGCGAAATGGCGGAAGGCTATGCGGAGGCGGCGCTCGCGTTCGGCAAAAACGAAATGTCAAAGGCCTGCGCGCATGTGGCCCGCAAAAAACCGGAAACATTCCGGCAAGCGCTGCAGCTGGTGTGGCTCGTGCATTCCGCATTCGTATTGGAAGGCCGTTACGCGATGGCGCTCGGCAGGCCCGACCAATACCTGTTGCCGTTTTACGAGCGGGACACGGCAGCCGGGATGCTTACGCAAGACGAAGCCGTCGTTTATTTATGCGGAGCGCTTTCTAAAATTATAGAAACGGGCGACGTCGTTAACATATCTTTGGGCGGAATAAAACGCGACGGTTCAAACGCCGAAAACAAATTAAGCCTTCTGCTGCTCGAGGCGGTGAGGCGTATGAACATACCGGGACCGAACCTTTCTGCGCGGTTGCACAGCGGAACCGGCGAAATTTTTTTGGACGAATGTTTAAAATTGATCGGCACGGGCATAGGCTACCCCGCATTGATGAACGACGAGGTCAACGTGGCGGCTTTGCAAAAATTCGGCTATTCGGCAGAAGACTGCCGCGACTATTCGATGGTGGGCTGCATAGAAAATTTTATCACCGGCAGGCAGCCGCCGTGGTCCGACGCGCGGTTTAACGCGCCCAAATATATTTTGCTCGCGCTAAACGGAGGCAGGTGCCCGCTCAATGATTTTTGTGCCGGCGTAAAAACGCCGGAGGCCGAAAATATTTTATCGATGGAGCAGTTTACGGAAACGTTGAAGCGTCAGATCGAACACGGCGCGGCGGAGTACGCCGCCATGTTTAACAACGAGAACGCGAAGCACAACGCCGTGCAGTACGAATCGCCGTTTTTATCGTGCTTCTGCCGTGACTGCATCGAGCGCGGACTTGATATAAACAACGGCGGCGCGGTATACCCTTCCGTGCACGGCGCGGCGTGCATGGGCATAGCGACGTTTGCGGACTCGCTCGCGGCAATCGACCGCGTCGTCTTCGCCGATAAAAAAATTTCTCTGCCGGAGCTGCGCGACATTTTGCTAAAAAATTTCGGCGGATACGAGCGCGAGCGCGGCCTGCTGCTTGCCGCGCCCAAGTACGGCAACGACGAGCCGCTGCCAGATAAATACGCCGTATGGTACGCGGACCTTATGCACGAAGTTTTTTCAAAATTTAAAACGCGCGACGGCGGATATTTTTATACGCTTATCGCCGCGAACATCCAAAATATAAGCGCGGGCCGAGAAATAGGCGCGACTCCAGACGGCCGGATGTCACGCGAGCCGCTTTCGGACGCGGGCTCCGCCATGCGGGGCATGGATCGCGCGGGCGCGTCCGCGTTGTTTAATTCCGTTTCAAAACCGGACTATACCAAGGTCGCGGGCGGCAGCGTCGTAAACGTAATGATCCCCGGCGACATGTTTGCGGAAAGCGGCCGGCGCGGCAAACTCGCCGCGATGATCCGCACGTACATGCAAATGGGCGGCCAGGAGCTGCAAATTAATTCTGTATCAAAAGAAGTCCTGCGCGACGCTCAAAAAAACCCCGGCGATTATGCGGGGCTCGTTGTCCGCGTTTCGGGCTTTTCGGCATTTTATGTTTATTTGGACGAAGCGGTGCAAAACGATATTTTAGAACGGACGGTACAGACGTAAAAAAATAAATTACTCACGTAAAAAAAATAATTAATGAATTAATTGGTCGGCGGCGAAAAATTGCCGCCATTTTTTTTTGACCGTTTGTTATAAATGCAACTTTTTTTTCGGCAAATCGTCGGTTCATTCTTGTAATATATTTGTAACAATGTTAAAATGCACTAAATGTTTTTTTAAGCGGATTAATTTTTATACACATTGCTTAAAAAAACATGCGGACGCCCAAACGGAAAAGAGGCCGTTGACCGTTTAACGCAAAAGCGGAAAAATTTTTTGGAGGAAAAAGATGAGAAAATTAAAAAGGCTGACATCATTGGTCATCGCATTTACGATGCTGCTCAGCCTCGCGGTGCCCATCGCGGCAAACGCTTCAGACCGCGTAAACCTGATACCCAACGGAAATTTCGCAAGCGGTTTGGGTTCTACGCAAAACTGGGATCCTAAACCGTACCTGGATGCGGACGGACAGCCGGTTGACAATCCGGTTGACGGCGGCAGCGTCAATCCGATTTATAACGCGAGCCTGCTGCCGTACGCCGACACAAGCGGCGGCCCTTCGGGCGGCAATGCCTGGATCTTCCCGAGCTACAACGCGATGCAAACGTCCGTTTTGGTCAGGGACGTTAATTTGCAAGCGGGAAAGAGCTACGAATTTTCCGTAACGTATGCGGCATACGCGCCGACCAACGTCGTAATCGAAGTCATTTACGACTGGGCCACATGGCCGAACGCTTTTTCAATGAGTTTACCGAGCGGAAGCGGCTGGCAGGTATACACGCAAGAATTTGTTGCGGACAGAAACACCGGAAATATTCAAATCGTCGTGCGCAACATCGATTCCGGCATGCTTCAAATCGACGAAATCGCAATTTACGAAGCGCTTGAAAAACCCTGCGAAAATTGCGGCAATATCCCGTGCGACTGCCCGGAAGTTCCCGGCGAATGGGTATGGGAAACGATAAGCCTGCGCAACGTCAACGATACCTTCATCGAAACCGGCGGCTATCAAATGCAAAATCCGGCTTTCGGGCTGGGCGCGGTAAACGTGGGCGATCAATTTAAGCTGGCGATCACGTACCGTTCCGCGTTGACCGGATGGGGCGCGAGCATAGATTTATGCGGCACCTGGGGTCAGGACAGCATAAAGGTGTTCGAACGCAACCTGACCGCCAACAGCGGCGGCAGCTTCAGGACGGATCAATGGGAGTTTACCGCGGCGAACGGGGTAAACGATTCCATGATTCTTTTACACATCAACAACGGAACAATCGAAGTCGGTGAGATCAAGCTCGAAAAGCTTGTGTTCAAACCAATCGACATCGATGTGCCGGTAGACCCCGGCTTCGATATCGGACACATCTTCGGCAATATTTTTAACCAAAGCGACGCCACCGCCGCAAACGCCAACTGGGCGGGCGACGGCTTGTCGATCGTAGACGAAGGCAGGGGCTCGGGCTCTCCGGCTCTGCGCTTAGACAGATTCGTGGGTTTCGTCGCGGTTCCGTTAGAAGCAAATACGGAATATAAAGTTAGTGTCTACGCGAAAAACACGCTGCCCGGAGCCGAAGAAGGCCCCATGAGGCCGCGTGCGGGCGACGACCACGAAACCAACAAGAACAAATTGTCGTTCCAGTATAATTCGGCTAGCGACGACGCCGAAGGATACATCGGCGACAGATACAATATGTACATCACCAACTCCGAATGGGGCTGGACCGAAATGACCTTCACCACGCCTCACGACATGCAGCCCAACTGGTCGGGCAGCACAATAATCGTGCTGGCAATGAGGGCGTCGGCATGCCTCATAGATCAATTTATAGTAGAAAAAGTTTCAACGGGCACAAACATTTTCTTCGGGGGCAACAATTATGTTTCCGGTTTCCGTTTTCCCGCCGGCAACGTTTGGGAAGGCTCCTATTCGGAAGCCAACGAAGGGCCGTTTATAACTACTCCGGCAGTCCGCGTGATAAACGGCAGCGGATTTACGCCGATACCCATCGAAGCATACAGAAGCTACGAGGCGTGGGTGTTAGCAAAAGGCGTAGGTAAAGTTTCGTTTGCAAACATCGCAGAAATCAATGTCAACACACAGGACTGGAGATGGTACAAGACAACGTTTACCGCTCCGGCCGGCTTGACGGATGCCGAGGTTGTGCTTTCGAGCAGCTCGACGCTTTGGGTTGAGGGTATTGTCGCGATCGACCTTAACCCGCCTGCCAGACCCGTCAATATAAATTTGGATCTTGATACGACTTATCAAACCATCGAAGGCTTCGGTTTCTTCGGTTCCATGAACGTTTGGTGGAGCGGAAACAACCCGAACACATATTACAACCAGGCTTGGATCGACCAGATACTTTTCGATTTGGGCATCACCATGTGGCGCAACGAGGTGTACCCGTTCCTCAATCCCGCATGCGGCGTCAACAATCACAGCGCGCTTAATCCAAACTGCAACGGCAGCTTGAATTGCTGCCGCAGCGATTTCGACCGCGGGCTGACCAACCAGCGTCCGGCCGGCGACAACTACAGCGGCAGCATCGGCAACCGCGGCCAGGACAGCAGCTGGGGCGTCCAAAAACATATGGTGGAAGCATTGTGGAACACCGCAGTGGCAAACGATATTGATTTAAAAATTATCCTCTCCGCATGGACTCCTCCCGCGCAATGGAAAACCAACCAGTCGTCCAAGGGCGGCGGCGTGATCATGCCGGAATATTACGAGTCATACGGCCATTGGTGGGTTGAAGTGCTTGATATGTACAAAGC
>WRDG01000026.1 GCA_009783525.1 Defluviitaleaceae bacterium
ACGCGAACGACAAAAACGTCGCGGACGAAAAATTGCAATATGGATGAATTAAACGCGAACGACAAAAAAACAGCGCGGACGAAAAACTGCAATATGAATAAATTAAACGCGAACGATAAAAACGTCGCGGACGAAAAACTGCAATATGGATAAATTAAACGCGAACGACAAAAACGGCGGGGGATTCCCCCGCCGTTTTGTTTTTGTCAAATGCGTTTGCAAGCCGTCGTTTTTTGGTATCGCATTTACCTTTACTTTTGAAAAAACCGTTCTTTGCCTTCTTTGCCCTTTTTGCCGAAAGTAATTGAAAAATCGCCGGTTCCGTTTGTTAAACTTATATGACTGTCAAATATTTCGCTTATGTGTTCCCGCCCGCGTAAAATTTTTTCGGCGGACAAATTTTCAATTCCGTTTAAAAATAATTTAACCGGCTTGCAAAAATTTTTACCGTCTTCCGTTTTTACCTCGACGGTAAAATCCGTTTCGGATGCCGTGCATTTTATGTCGAGCCTGCCGCAGGACATACCCAAACCCTTCGCCTCAAAACCCGTCTCGAACCAGCGTTTCGGAATGCCTTTTAGCAAACAGATCCCGCTTTCGCCTACGGGCTCGAAAGCGAACGCCATCGCAAGCATAATGGGCGTTGTCAAAAGCGACGGCACGCAGTCGTTTGCCACAGCCGCGCCGTCCGCCGAAACCTGCTCGTAATAAACGAGCTTTTCGGCATTTCCGTGATGCGCCGTATGCGCATACAACAGCAGAATAAATTTTTTTATCCGCCCGCTTTCGAGAAGGAAGCGTGCGTAGTTAACTACCGGCCAGTCGTCGATTTGGCTCCACAGCCTCGACATGCCAAGCAGTTCGCCTCCCAGGCTTTCGCGCATGCTTACGATTGCGCTTGCTTCTTCGTCTGTAAGCAGCGCGCTCGACAGCATCTCAAGGTAATAGCGGTAGTTTGCGTACGTGTTTTCGGTAAGATCCTGCTCATTTTCAACGGAGCTTCGCGACCATTTTATGTTTAAATAATTTTCCGCCTCGCTCTTGGTCAAATGCGAAAGCGGCTTTTGACATGAACTGAGCGTGAGCGGCACGGCAGAATATCCTATCCTGAACGGGACTGTTTTTCCGTATGCGCTTTGAACAGTTTGCGCGGCAAGCACCCGCCTTATCGCATGAAGCAACTCGGCGGCCTTGCTTGCATAATGCCCGGCCTGCTCGTCTCCTAACATAGCCAGCAATTTAGAAAGCGATTCGAACCCGCGCACGGTCCAGAGATTATTGTTAATGTATGCGTAAACGCGCTCGTTTAAATCTGCTTCGGCGCACATCATCACGAGTTTTTCGCCGCCGGCTTCAGGGCATTCGCGTATGTTTGCCGTAAGCTCGCCGCCGATCCCTTTCAACTTGCCCGCATGGCAGCCGAACCATTCCGTAAGCTTCACGGCGCGGGCATATCTGCCGACAAAAAAAAGCAGCATCCCGTATTCCGCGGCGGACGCTCCGTAGTTTTCATTTTCGCCCTGGCGGTAAACGAAACGCCCCCGGTAATCAAGGGCATGGCAAAAAAGGTTGTCGAGCATGCGTCTTGCCTCGCCGAAGCGTCCGGTGAGGCAGCAGGCTTCAAACGACCAAATGAAGGTCGGCGGAAAGTTGTCGTGCAGGTTACAGCCGTAGCCGATGTGTCCGTAATGCGCCCGGCCGCCGGAAAACGTCGCCTGCATGGCGCACATCGCTCCGGCTGCAGCCTCTGATATTTTTTTCTCGGGCACGGAGTATTTAACTCCGCTGTCGATAAAATCGGTCCAATAAATAACCGTTGACGCAAACGCATCCCAAAAAAGCTCCGGCGCGGCGGCACGGCAGCGCCATTCGGACGCGGAAGCCGTAAAATATTTTCGTTCGCCGCCGTTAAATTTAACGGAGATCCAAACCAAAGGGTCGCGGTCCGGGTCGTTCGCTTCCACAAAATAAATAAATTCCAACGAGCTTCCGTCTTTATCGTGGCGCGAAACAAGCACGGGAATATTTCCGTTAAGCATGAACTGCCGCGGCGGTGTTTCGGACAGATCCGAACCTGCTTCGCCGGTCCCGGTCGTTCCAAATTCGAACACACGCGTTTGGAACTGCTCGGCCATGCAGCCGGGGTCGAATATGCACTTGGCGTCCAAGCCGCCGCTAAAAATTTTTCCGTCCGGATAAACAACGGCGGCGCCCCAGCTCGAAGCGCCGCTTATAAAACAATAGACGTTTTTTGTTAATTGCGGCAGCACGGCTGCTATACCCGCGTAATCGGGTTCACCGCAGGCCAAAATTTTTTCGGCGAGCACATCGCGGCCGCAATTAGAAACATCAGAATATTGAAGCCCTAAATAAAATTTTTTTTGCGAGCCGTTTTTATTTGCGGCTTCGTTAAACTCAGATCCGGCTTGCTTATATTCGCTGTAAATATCCGCCGTATTAGGCGGTTCCAACAAACAGGCGATTTGCTTTGAGCAATTCCGGCGGCTGATAATAATTTCATTGGGACCGAATTTTTCGCATAACGAAACGACGCAGTCTTGGAACAAAATTTTATTTTTAATAGTCATCGTCCACTTCATTCTCTTCTTTTTCGATTAATTTTTCTTCTTGTTCCGTTAAATATTCAACTGAGACAAAACCGTAGCCTTCATCTGCTTCTTCAATAAAACCGGCTTCTATCCAATGCCGTTCTTCCGTAAACCAATCGTAAAAATCAACCGTATCGCTGTCATCCAATTCCTCATTTTCAAACATGTCCCAAAACTCTGTATTATAATCATCAATTTTTGATTGCAAATCGGTCGGGATTGAAACGTCGAAATCATTTTCGTAAGTTATAAAATTCCAAATTATTTCTGCGAGGCTTTCCATATTGCTGTAACCGGTATAGCCTTCGGTTCTTACGATCAAATCGATTACATCGTCGTCGTCGAACAGGTATTCGTAAACACCGTATTTATTCATGACACGGTTTCCGGGGTACATGTTTTTTATCGTGTCGTCCAAATTGTTAAGCATATAGTCAAACGGTTCGATCCCATGCACGTAAATATACAGATCGCGCACAAAATCTAATTTTAAATATTTTTTATTGAGCTTTTGGATTGCGCGGTTGAGCGAAAGATAAACCGAAATAAAATCGGTATTGTCCGTTTTGTTAATATCGAAAGTCGATAAAACATTTTTGTTTTTTTCATTAATCCAATTCGAAATTGTTTCGGCGACAATAATTTTTTTGCCTTTATTGCGTTCGTCGGCTTTTACGAAACCGGTCGCGATACGATACAAATCGATATACTTCATGACAATTACGGTTTGGCTGTTAAAAATCCGCAGCAAGCATTTTGCGACCAGTTCGGCATCGGTTATGCAATTAATTTCGACAAAAACAAACTTTATGCTTTTATAGTACGGATCGGTTTCGTTATGATTCATCACTTTAAAATTATTATTGTTAAGCAAAGCAAAAATGCGGCAGGATTTTATGCTGTCTTTCATAAAATTAAAATGATGCCTCACGTGCTCGGGTATTTTACCGATTATTTCCGTGGCGACAATTACATTTTTTATCAAGCATTCGTCGGGCAAATTGAAAAAATTCATTTTTAACACCCCTTTTTTGCTTATTACTCCGGCACAAAAATATCGCGTACGTCTCTTGCTATATTCAAGTGCCGGAGTAATACTTTGCACAATTAATTTCATAACCGGAGTAATAAATAAATTGCATATTTTTTTTGCCAAGCTTCAAAAAATTTTTTTGCAATAATCTTTTGCCGCAGCGATAAATTATGCGTTTACGGCAGTGTAAATTAATCCGAAGCATATCAATGCAACAAACATTAAAGAAAATATTGTGCAGACACGCCCCGCAGCAGATAAGCCTTTCCCGATGCCCGCGTTTTTTCCGAAACATGCGGAGGCATACAAAAATTGGATTACCAAAAATATGGTTCCCGGTATGAAAAATGCAAAAAACACCCATAATTCGCGTATTGCGGTTTGCGAAACACCGTAAATATTTAACGCTCCCGTAAAAAAGATAATAAACGAGCTTGCAAGCCCGACGATTGAAAATATTTTGTCTCCGCCCGAAACGGTGTTTAGGCTAATGCCCGTGTCTTCCGGGATTGTCTTCCAGGGGCCAAGCAGAAGCAGTCCCGTAATAAACGGGTTGATAAGAATGGTAAAAGAAAGCCCGAGACTGCTCAAAGCGCCGGGATGAAGCCGGCTTGACTGTGCAAGTGTCCGCAAAACCGCGCTGAGGTTTATATTAAAGTTAATAAAAAAAATAAGACCGATTGACATCAGGATATACATATAACCCGAACGTTTTGAAGAACATAGTTTTACATAACCCATTATGCCGACAGCGGTAAGCAGAAAAATTACAAACGAATTTTCTCTGAGCGCGATAGGCCGCCTGTTTGAAATTTCTATTGCGGTTTGAACAATTAAGTTAACAGACGAAAAAAGCACGCAGAGTACGAACCAAATTTTATGGCCCGCGCCGGTGATTATTTTTCGGCTCTGCATATTGCAGAACATGTTTACCGCGCACAAGGACAGTAGTATCACGGCGGCGTGCGCCAACGTTAACACTCGTTCCGGAAGCAGAACAAAAAGCGGCGCAGACAGCATTAAAAATCTGACGTTGGCATATGCTGCATAGACAAACGCGCCGGAAAGTCCCGCTAAAATCAATTTGTTTTTTCGGCTGTCAAACGGAACCAGAGATATAGCGATACCGGTTACGGAAATAATAATTGACAAGAATAAATAATAAAAAAATCTGTCCGCAAAAAAAGAATTGAACGCCGCGGCCGGGTTGTATGAAAACGATGAGCTCATGACTCGTGACATACTGACCGCGTACGCGAGCAAAAACGACGCTGAAATTAAAATGCATCCCGCGGCAATTTTAAATTTCAAACCGCCGCTGACGAACAAATACAGCGCGCATCCGCAAATAAAATAAAACAGCAAGATACAGGCTGTATAATCTTGCTGCCATACGGAAAAAAAACCGGCGATACAAATCAAACCCAAAGCGGCAGCGGCAAGCCATACAGCCCGCAATGCGTTTTCTTCCGCCGCAGGTCTTGATGCCGGTTCGCCGCAGCTGTTGCAAAATTTTTCGTTTGCCTGCACTAAGTTTCCGCATTTTATGCAGTTCATGCAATTCTCCTTTCTTATATCCCTTCGCTTTCGTATCTCGGTATTGAAACGTCGCGGTTGTACTCGCCGCCGCCGGGGAAGTTGTGGCTTTTATAAATGCTCGGATTTTTTCCGAGACGCAAAAGCTCCTCGACGACAACGGTTGTCACGCTCCACATAATGTATGCCGCAGATAGGCCGCTTGCCGCGCACAGCCGCGCTTCAAGACCTTCAACCTCCATCATTGATTCGGCTGCGGGCGCGCAGTTGTCAATGACAATGTCCGCCATTTCAAAAAGTTTTTTTCCGCAGGAATGGACGGCGGCAACAGAATCGCCATATGCCATCGACGTGATCACAATGCATTTCATGCCCATTTTTTTTGCTTCGAAGGCGAGGTCAACCGCAGAAAACGACCGTCCCGAAACCGATCCGATTATAAAAACATCGCCGGGCTTCGCGCCGGAGCGCTTGACGGCATATTTTGCGAGACCCTCCATATTGGTGTCCATGTCGGAACGGTCGCGGGTTCGGACCGGGTTGTCTACGTGCAGGTTATATTTAAACTGCTTGTACAGCAGCAGCCCGCCGCCGCGGCCCACAAGCTCCGCGTCTATTATGTGCCCGGTATCGTGTATGTGTATGCAGCCGCCGTTTGCGGCGGAATCCGCTATCATCTTTCCCGCGGATATTATGTTTTCGCGCTGGGTCGAGCGGATTCGGCTGTACAGGCCGTTCACTTCGGTCCAATAAGTTTCAAGCAGCATATTGTTATCCCCTTCATATATATTGATTGCGGAAGCACTGATGTAAAAAACGGAACGCCCGCTTCCGTAATATTTTTTGCTTGGCTACATGTAATGGATACGGTCTTTATATTCCGCTATTACCCTGCTGTTATGCTCGTCGCCGCCGTCGATGTTTCCCGAAATGAAAACCGGTGCGATGCGGCCTGTTTCGGCTACAAGAGCAGCCGCTTGCGCGACTACCGCGTTTAAAATTACCGCGCCGACGGCCGTCGAGGTTGGAGCGACTTTTTCCGCGATGCCCGGAACCGTAAGCGACGCATCGCCTTTATAACCGCAGTTGTCTATCACGAGGTCAGCGTTTTCAAACAGCTTCGTGCCGGAGGGGTGGCGCGACGATACGCTCCGGTATTCCATGCTTGTGAGGGCTATAACTTTTGCGCCGAGTTCGCGCGAGCGGACAGCGGCGTCGACAATGACCGTATTCCTGCCCGATACAGAATGGATTACCACTACGTCGCCCGCTTTTACAGGTGAGTTGTCGATTATGATGCGGCCGTAGTCGTTGAGCCTTTCCAATTGGCTGGTCATTATCGCGGGGTCGATATCGAGGTTTAACCCCGGCGCGCGGATGGGGTTGATGTTTGCCATGCCGCCGGTGCGGTAGTACATCTCCAAAGCGAGCAGGCCGCCGTGTCCGCATCCGAACGCGAATATGCTGCCGCCGTTAAGCGTTGCGTCGCACAGCATTTGCGCGGCTTTTCGCATAACGTCCTGCTGCGTTTCGCGCACTTTTTGCAAAATGCCCGTTATCTGATCTAAATACGCGTTAATTGCATCCATAATTTTACCGTTCGCGAGACGCGTTAAGCTGCCGGTTGCGTCTGCGCCTTTCTATTGTTTATTTGTTTTTACCATGCGGATTTATATTTTGAAAAATTTGCCGCCATGATTTTTTCGGCTTCGTCTTTGGTTGAACCGGAATCAAGCAAAAATTTAACGGGTCCCGCGGCTGCGTTTTCATACATCGGTTTTTTTACGCGGGTTTGCGGATATTTTTTTTGCAGAGCGGTGCGGAAGGTTTCGTACATTACGGGATGCGTCTTCCACGCGCCGCCGCAGCATACAACGGGCAGCGAAAAATATTCTTGCCCTCCTCGGCTTATGAGCTGCGATGTTTGCTCTGCCATGCGGCTGCCGGCTTCGCTCAAAATATGCAATGCGACGGCGTCGCGGTCAGCGGCTGCCAATCCGGCGATTTTTGCAAGGGCGGCGATTTTGCCGTACGGCGTCTTGCCTCCGTGTATGAACCCGATAAACCCGTGCGGGTTTGCGAGTTTCCACTCGTCAAGTAAAAGAGGAAGCAGCGTCGTCTGTTCGCCCCAGCCCTCGAACGCTGCTACAGCGGCTGTTAATACTTCACGGCCTATCCAGCCGCCGCTTCCCTGGTCGCCGAGCACGGGCCCCCAGCCGCCGATCCGTTCGCCGCGTTTATTTTCAATGTCTGCGAAACCGGCTACCGACCCCGTGCCGGACATAGCGACGATCCCTTTTTTTTCGAGCGTGCCCGCAAGCAGGCAGGCTTCCGTTTCGCCGAGCGGGCAAAAATTTTTTACGGGTGCGTGTTTTGAAAATATATCGAAAAAAATATCCTGCCGACCTATAAACACGAAAAAAACCGTGTCGATGCTGTAAGGTTTGGTTATTGAAAACAACCCGCGCAGGCACGCCGAAAAATTCGCGGCTGCCTGCCGTTTTGCGTAACCTTGGTTTGTATTTACGCCGCCGCCAAAACCTTCGCCGGCAAGCGAAAGGTTTTCGTCGAACATAAGCGCCGCGCTCGAAGAGCCGCCCGCGTCAACAGAAACGAAATATTTTTTTTCCATACCGTTTACCTTTGCAAATTAATTTTTGACGAACATAAAAAAAATATAAGCGGCGTAAACCGCAGTCACGAGCCAAAACGAAACGTCGGCGGGCCAACTGTGTTTTTGCGGGGGCAAAAACGTTTCTTGGTCCGCCGCCAGTATTGTTTTAATGTCACGCGAGGCGTTCCTGCTTCTGTTATGCGACAAAAACACTCGAAGAAGAATGAACAGCACGGGAAGAAATATCGCGGAAGCGACAGCCAAAAATAAAACTGTCTGCAAGACTTCCGCACGGACGGCCGGCGCGCTTTCTTGCGGCGGAAGAATGTAAACCAACACAACTTGAAGCGCGTTCGATAAAAAATGAACGAGAACGCCCGCGTAAACGGAGCGGGTATAATAGACCAAGTATGCGAGCAGCGCGCCCATCATAAACGTATATAAAAACTGCTGCGGATCCAAATGGATAAACGCAAAAAACAAGCCGCTTATCAAAGCGGCTTTAAAAATGCCCAAACGGTTGTATGCGCGGAGTATGTAACCTCTGAAGACGATCTCCTCGCAAACGGCGGGCGTTACAGCGATTATCAGCAGCGTGGCGGGCAGCGGCATCGAAGTCATGCCCGCCGTCACGTCGGCTATGTTGTTTGCAAAAAAAAGCGAAGAAAATGCGGATAGCAGCATCATGACAGGCTGCATGCAAAGACTGACGGCGGCCAGCAGCACGATGTTTGTTTTGCCGAGCGGCCGCGGCTTGAAAATAAATTTCGCGTCTTCTTTTGTCGCGAACAAAAATAATGCGAGCGGCAATATGAACCCAACGGTTTGGTTGACGATTATGAACCAATTCGACTCTAAAAGCCTTTGAAAAAAAATCGGCCCGAAATGATACAGATAACCGTAAACACCCGCAAGCGCGATGTGGTACAGAACCAAAATGAACATGAACCAACCGCCGAGCTTGGTTTTATCCATAAAGACGCATGATCTCCTCGCGGCATATTTCCACCCAGCGCACAGCGTTGTGAGGGTTGCCGCCCACAGTATGGACATCCTTCATTATCAGTTCCGGAATGCAGTTTTTGGAACACTCGAGCGCTTCGCGTATTTCGCCGCGCACGAGATCATCTTTAAACTGCGCGTATGCGATTGAAGACGGCGCGGGCTTGATCGAGGCGACATAATTTTTGCCGAGCAGTTCTTCCATCACGCCTCTGTTTGACCACGGCGAACACGAAACGCGCCGCAGCCCGTGCAATTGCTTCGCGTATTTCCATCGCGGCTCATACGGTTCGCAGCATGCGAAACACGAAAGCGAAAACCGCTCCATCAATTTTTTATGATATGGAAAAATAAATTCGCCGTACATTTCCGGATCGACGGACACTGTTTCTTGGCTTTCGACGAAGCCCCACATATCTTTTGCCGTAACCGGTTCGCCCGGCGCTTTTTGCGGGATCTCGTCTGTATAGCCGCAGCCGCCGCTCCCGACATAATGGTTACCCGTGTTTTGCGAGAGCAGTCCGTTTTTTTCAAGGAAGGTAAGCCTGCCGTCCGCTTCGCGGTATAAAAAATCAAGGAGTTTTTTTAGCCATTCGGGCTCCAATATGAAATCGCACAAAAATTCGTCGAAGCCCCGCAAGTCAATAAGCGTCCATGTCAGGCCGAGCGTCCACCACCATTCGCTTCGCTGCTCCACATTTAATATGCCGTCGAAAATATTTTGCGCTTCTTCGAGTCGCTCCGAGCTTTTTTTATAGTCGACCGTTATTTGCGGAAAACGCAATTTGCAAAAATCTTTTTCGTAGTCTTCGAGCACGGAGCGGATTTTATACGCGCCGCCCTTCGTACCGCTGAAATTTTTTTTCGGGTCGATCCCCCAGCCCGTCATCGAATAATCATACGGGACGTAAAAAAAATTGTCCGCGACCTTGTCGTCCTTCAGCACTTCGTTGCGCCAAATTGTTTTTCGGAAGTCAAGCTCCCATGAACGCGCTTCGTTCGTTTCGCAAGAACATGACTCCCACGGAACCAGCTCCTGCCATGCGCTCCAATCGGGATCGAACATCACGAGCGGTATGTCAGTTTTCAAATCGTTATGAGCGGTCCACAGCATCGCCTTTTTTTTCTCCGAAGGCTTTGCGGCAATTTCGGCGACGCGCTTTGCGAGGTCGCGAAGAATTTTTATATCGTTTTGAGGCGGCATGTGATCACCTTTTTTATTTTTGCATACGCGCTGCACACAACGCCGTTTTGTTTTATTACAAAGGCATTACGATTGTCAAGCAAGCCGAACTCATACGAAGCGATACATAGAAAAAAATTATGTTGACATATGTATGTTAATGTAATATTATCGCAGCATGGCTCGCGACCTAATAAAAAAATGGAGATGATTTTTTATGCCGTACAATATCGAACGCGCCGCCGACGTTTTAGATTGTCTGACGGGTTTTTTAAAGCCCGCATACTTCATGCTCGAACTCGAAGGCTGCCTTCGCGCCGCAGACGACGACTGCGAAGACGTTACCTTGCTGATAGCGGACATCGACAACATGCTGTCTGTAAACGACCGTTACGGACACGCCGCAGGCGACGCGGCGCTAAAAACACTCGCCGAACATTTGAAACGCGCAGACGAAAAAAACTTTTCGCACATCCGTTACGGCGGAGACGCATTTGCGGTGATCATGCCAAGCTGCGAAAAAGAAAAGGCGTTCCTTACGATTGAAAAAATCCGCGAGGCATATTGCAACGCGGACATTTTATTCGAGTCGGAGGGCGAGGCAAAAACAATCAAATGTTCATTCACGGGCGGAATCGCCACCTACCGTGAAGACGGACAGAACGCGGTCGAGCTCTTGCGTAAAGCGGAAAACGCTCTTTACCGCGCAAAAACATCCGGACGAAACAAAATTTGCATCGCAAAAGAAGAAAAGATGGTGACGAAGACCTCGCACTACGCAACCGAGCAGTTGCACAGGCTGTCCGCGCTCGCTAAGGAGCGCGGCATCGGCGAGGCAATAATTTTGCGTGAGGCGTTGGACGAAATATTAAAAAAATACGCAGACAAAAAAAGCCCGCCCAACGGAAAAACCGTGCTGATAGTGGACGACGCTCCGTTCATGCGGATGATGTTAAAAGACATCCTAACGAAAAAAGGCTACGAGGTGCGCGGAGAGGCCGACAACGGCAAAACCGCCGTCGAAGTGATCAATATGGAATTTTGCGATTTCGTGCTACTCGACATCGCGATGCCGGAAATGGACGGGATCGGCGTGCTGCAAAATATATGCAAGCGCGACGGGCAGCGGATCATAATGGTTTCCGCATTGTGTGACCCGCCGACAGTTATTGAATGTGTCGAGCACGGCGCGGATTATTTCGTCGCCAAGCCGTTCCAGCAGGAAACATTGGTAAGCGCTTTGACCCGTCCGAGTGAACAGTGCTTTGACCGTTCCAAGCTCGACGAATATGCAAAGCGCATAAGCGAAACCAAAATTCCGATCGACCACCCGCTTACACAGCCGGAAATAGAGAAGATATTTAAATAAATTTTTTATGGATTTTGCGGACGCGCTTAACGGTTGTTTTATTAAGCGTACCGTTTAACGTTTTGGGGTGTATGCGTTAAACGCATCCAATATGCCTCGGTAAATGGCGAGAGCCGCCCGCCACTGGTAGTCCTCGTCCGTAAGCAAAAGCGATTCTTCGGGATGCGACATAAATCCAATTTCACATAAGGCCGCAGGAATGTGCGTATCCTTCAACACATCGTAGGGTACGGACGCAATCCTGCGGTCGTTTGCTTTTAACTCGTCGAGCAATCGTTTTTGGAGCTGCTCGGCAAGCATTTTACCCGTAAACGCAACGGTTTCCGTATCGTAATAAAAAGTTTCGATGCCGCGTATGGTCGCCGTGTTGCGCTCCACCGAGTTGTGATGGATCGATATGAACAAGTCGCCTACTGAGTTTGCAAATTCGGACCGCTGCGGGCGTCCGACGGCAACGTCTGTTGAACGCGTGGCGTATGCTTTAATATTCGGATCCGCATCGAGCAATTGCATCAACTTTTGAGAAACGGCGAGATTAAGATTTTTTTCAATGAGCCCGCGTGCAATAGAACCGGGGTCGGCGCCTCCGTGTCCCGGGTCAATTACCACAATTTTTGCGTATTTTTCACGCGGCACCACAGCGCGGATATATACGCTTAAGTCGTCCTCGTACAATTCGAACGCCATTACCCGCGCGGAATTGATCGTGATGCGCGTCAAGCCGCTCGTGTTTTCGGAAACAAACGCGCCTTTTAAATTAAGGTCGCGAACCGGGATTTCACCGTATGTGACATATTCGCTCAAACTGAGCGGCAGCGTGAGGACATATTGCAAGTTATTGTACATATCGTTGTGGTGGATATCGTCAACCGAAAAGGGATGGTCGGGGTGCTTGGGTATTTTTATTGCGCGGGCGGGGCGGTCGAACGTAACGGCAAGGCGGCCGTCGGCGGCCGTTTCTTTTCCGTCCGGTTCGTCTTCATCCGGTTCCGTCAAAAGAGGTTCCTGCACCGGTTCGGTTGTCGGAACGGGAGAAATTTTTGGTTCGCCGTCCGGCTCGTCCTGCGGAATGTCCGGTTCGTCCATGGGTTCGACGGGAATTATACCGGGGTTAAAATTAACCGTAAGAATTTTTCGGTCGGCAGACAATGCTACGGAATATTCTGCGCCGCTTTTTATTTCGAAAACGACCCGCGTGACCGGAGGTTCGAACGTAAACTGAGAAGCGCGCACCGCGAGCACGGGTAGGTCGGGGTGCAGGGCAAAAGGCGGATCTAAAAAGTTTTTAGAATTTTCTATGTCGATAACCAGTCGGTTGTCGGGCAGTAAAAAATGAAAGACGCCGGTTATTTCAGAATCCGCTTGTATGCGGTACATGCCGCCGTCGTGCGGCGTCACTGAAATTATGCGGGTTTCTTCATGCGGAACGCTCACGATCGTTTCGGGAGGCAGCGGTATTATTTCATGGTCAGATATGTTCAGCTTGGGTTCGCTGATGTAAACGGCCGGCTCGTCGGGATCCCAGTCGACGATAAAACCTAAGGCTTCGGCGGGGAAACGAAGCGGGATCATCGTGCGGTCGTTGATGATAAGAGGCGGGACGTCCATGATCCGTTCCTCTCCGTTTACCAACGCGACTGCGCTGTTGATTTGCAAGATTATGCTCGTGTTTTTGTAATCGATAAAAACTCGTGCGGTATCTCCGTCCCATCCGACCACCGCGCCGATTTGCTCGAACACGTCGCGGGCGGGAACGAGAGTCCTGCTTTCGCGTATGACCGGCGGCACGTTAGGATTTTCTATGCGCGCATTGTTTATGTACAGCGAAATTACCGAACCCGCAAACGCTTTCTGATCGCAAAAAAAACAACTGCCGAAAATTATCGACGCGCAAATAAAAAAAGATGCTATTTTTTTCATGTCTGCCTCCGAAAAAAAATTTTGCCGCCATTATACCAAACGATGCAAGCCCGAAAAAAAAAGCCCGGCTCAAAAAAAAGAGCCGGGCTTTTTCGCGTTCATGTTTTACATTCATGTTTTGCGTTCATATTTTGCGTTCATGTTTTGTTTTGCAGTTGCTTTGCAATTGTTTGCACTAGCTCGCGAAAAAATTTCGGGTAAAAAAGTATTAAAAAAAGTAAAGAATGGTCAAATCATTTTCGCGCAAAACTATATAATATCATTAAGCATAATTTTGTGCGTAAGGCGCATTGCGTCCGGAAAAATATTTTATCGGACTCATACGCCAACAAGGAGGAGTGAAATTATCATGAAGGGTAAAACCGCGAAACTAACGGCGCGTCCGTTCGCATTTATTCTTACATTGGCGCTGCTTATGGGTATTGTCACACCCGTGACTCGGCTCCCCGTAAAAGCGGAACAGGAACCGGCTGTTTCCGTACTTTTAACGGGCGTGCCGTATGCCAACCCCAACGCCGAAAACCCGGCGCAGGCCTTCAGCGGCCAAAGGTGGAACTCCCAGGCGAATTGGGAGCAAAGTTACATCGGAATGGACATGGGTGCCGGCAACCTGCATAAACTTACACAGGTGCGGGTTCAAACATCCGGTTGGGAAGCCGACCACAGCCAGGCCTTGATACAGGGCTCGCTTGACGGCGTTAACTACGAAACATTGGGTACTATCCCATGGCTTACAGGGTTGTCGGGCTGGTTGGAATTTAACCTGTCCGAAGACCTTCCCGCCTACAGGTTTTTCAAACTGCACGGCAACGGATGGAGCAATCAAGGTCTTTTGTACTTTGGGCTTGAGTTTTACGGATACGCCGCGGCTTGCGTAGTTTGCGAAAGCCTGCCGTGCGTATGCCCCTGCGGCGACTGCGGTATCTGCGGCTGCGAAGAATGTTTCGCAGACGGCAGATGTAACGAATGCGGCTGCACAGATTGCTTCCCCGGCGGCAAATGCGGCGTTTGCGAAATTTGCAGCCCGAACGACGGACGCAAAATAATTTTGGGCAAGCTGTTTGCAAACCCGGATGCCCGCGACCCGTCGATAGCGTTTAACGGGGATATATATACGGAATGGTCAGCCAATGTGGGCGGCGGCAGTTTTGCCGGCTACATCGGAATGGATATGGGACCGGGGAATTTATACAAATTGGCGCAAGTGAGGGTTTATGTACCCGATGCCTGGCAGGCCGACCATACTTCATCGGCAATCCAGGGCTCGCTTGACGGCGAAAATTACGTAGACTTGGGTTATGTCCCGCAGTTTACAGGTTATGCAAAAGAACAATGGCACGACATCGATTTGCCTGTTGATCAAGCCTACAGATTTTTCAGGCTGCAAGGCAATTCGGGTTGGAGCGGATTAATTTACAGAGAATTGCAATTCGTTGGAATTATGATGCCGTGCGACGTCTGCGAAGCCGCGCCGTGCATTTGCCCGTGCGAAATATGCAACCTATACCCGTGTATGTGCGCGGAGGTATATTGGTTTATCGATTTTGATACCCACGGCGAAGGCAGGGATTCCGCGAGCGCTTGGGGCGGCAACCCGGTATTGCACACCGGCGACGATGCCGATGCGGTATACGGGAACTATTTGACCCTAACCGGCGACTTTATGAAGTTTTATTCAAATTTCCCATGGCTTTGCGCGGACGCGAGCAAGCCGTACGAATTGACAATTACCTACAGGACAAACGAAGCAGCAAGCAGCAGGATTGTGGCGGCGGGTTTCGTTCCCGGCGGCCAATGGTACGACTACTGGCCCGACAGAGACTACAATTCCGAAATTTATCCCGAGGTTGCATATCTCCCCGTGACGGGCGAATGGGAAACTGTTTCGCTTGTGTTCTACGGCGGCCAAAATTTCAGGATCGTGTTGAGGCAAACCGAGGGCGAAGCTTCTTGGGACATTGCCGACATAACTGTTAAAGAATACAAGGGTCCCATGCACAACGTGGTGTTTGACGCAACGGGAGGCAGCGTAACGCCCGCGTCGGTTATTATCGTAGACGGATTTGAAATTACGCTTCCTAACGCAAGAAGGACAATGAGCAGATTCCTCGGCTGGTTCACGGAACCGTCGCCCGGCGAATATATTGCAGTCGGCGAAACATACGGAACACGCATTGGCGGTGCGGGCGACATTTACTTGCCTACG
>WRDG01000027.1 GCA_009783525.1 Defluviitaleaceae bacterium
ATTTATCAGATAATCGCGGAAGCGGAAGCGGAAGTACACGGCGAAGCGGTAAGCGCCGTCCATTTTCACGAAGTGGGCGCGATGGACGCGGTCGCGGACATCACGGCGGTTTGCATGCTTATTGAGGAGCTCGCGCCGCAAAAAATTTTGGCGTCCGCAATACATGCGGGGAGCGGAAGCGTGAAATGCGCACACGGCGTGCTGCCGGTGCCGGCGCCCGCAACGGCACTGATACTCACGGGCGTACCTGTGTACGGCGGCGAAATAAAAGGCGAGCTTTGTACGCCCACCGGAGCCGCTGTATTAAAAAAATTTGTTTCGGCGTACGGAGCCATGCCGCTGATCGAAATCGAAAAAATCGGTTACGGAATGGGCAAAAAAGATTTTGAAGCGGTCAACTGCGTCCGTGTTTTTTTGGGCGAAACACGCGGAACGGACGGAAGCGTCACCGAACTGCTGTGCAACATAGACGACATGACCCCAGAGGCGCTCGCCTTCGCGCAGCAGCTGCTTTTAAACGAGGGGGCGCTCGACGTGAGCGTCGTGCCCGCGCTAATGAAAAAGGGAAGGCAGGGTTTCGTTTTAAACTGTATGTGCAGTACGAGCGATCGAAGCAAGATGCTCGGGCTGCTGTTTAAGCATACGAGCACGATAGGCGTGCGCGAATACGAAAGCCGCCGCCATGTTTTATACCGCGAATCCGAAACGCGGCAAACGCCTTACGGTTCGGTCCGCTACAAAATTTCGTCGGGCTTCGGAATAAAAAAGACGAAGCCGGAGTTTGACGACCTGGCAAAAATTGCGGTTGAAAACGGATTGCCGCTTGACGAACTGCAAAAAAAGCTTGCCGAATAAATCCGTAAAAATAAAAAATGCACGGAAGGCGAAAATATGTATGACGTTTTGATAATAGGCGGCGGGCCGGCGGGCGTAACAGCCGCCGTATACTGCGTGCGCGGCGGTTTAAAGGCGGCGGTCGTCTACAAGGACGCGGGCGCGCTCGCAAAAGCCGAAAAGATAGAAAATTATTACGGGTTTGAGCGGCCGCTGACGGGCGCGGAGCTTTTTAACGCGGGTTTGGCTCAGGCGCGGCGCATCGGCGCGGAAATATTTTGCGACGAAGCAGTAGGGCTCGCGCTTGAAGAACACTTCACGGTTTTTGCGGCGGGCGGGTCATACGATGCCGAGGCTGTAATACTCGCGACGGGATCGGTCCGGGCCGTGCCAAAAATAAGAAACCTCGCCGCGTTTGAAAACGCGGGCGTGAGCTACTGCGCCGTTTGCGACGCTTTTTTTTACCGCAAAAAAATAACTGCGGTGCTTGGCGGCGGCGAATACGCTCTCGCGGAAGTGCGCGAATTGCTTCCCGTCGCTGGCAAAGTCGTCGTACTAACCGACGGCAAAAACCCCGAGGCCGCGTTCCCGTCCGAAGTCGAGGTTATCGTTAAAAAAATCGATTCGCTTACGGGCGACGGCAATTTGTCCGGCGTGACGTTTGCCGACGGCCAATCAATCTCTGTTTCGGGGCTTTTCGTCGCGCTCGGTTCGGCGGGCAGCGGCGACCTTGCAAAAAAAATAGGCGCCGTTACGGAAGTTTCCGGCAACGACGCCGTAGTAAAAACCGACAGTAAAATGCAGACGTCCGTACCCGGCCTGTTCGCCGCGGGCGATTGCACCGGCGGCCTCAAGCAGATCGCCAAAGCCGTTCACGAAGGCGCGGTCGCGGGTATGTCCGCCGTCAGCTGTATACGCCGTGCTTCTGCCAAAGGCGGTGCATGAGCTCGTAGCGTTCGAGCGGCAGCCCGGTGTAAACGCAGTTTGATGTCGAAAAAATAAATCCGTAGCCGGGCATTCCGTCGCCGAGGCAGCGCAGCACGTCGCGCTCGACCTCATCCTCCGAGCCCGTTTGCAACAGGCCGCAGTTGACGTTGCCAATCATGCAGATTTTATTACCGTAGAGCCGCTTTACTTCTTTTAAATCGACGCCGCCTTGAGGATCCAACGAATGGAAGGCGTCGGGTTCGCAATCCGCCATTTGATCCAATATCGGCATGATGTTGCCGTCCGTGTGCTTGATGCTGTAATAGCCCATCCTTCGGTAGCCCGCGATAACTTCTTTTAAATAAGGAGCGACCAACTCCGCAAACAGATCCGGCGTAAAAAACGGGTTCGTGTTGAAGCAGTAGTCCGAACACAGCGCGAAACCGTCAAGAAGCCCGGATCTTTCGTATTTGGCGGCGAAATTAAGCGCCCAATCCACTCCGCGGGCCGCCCTTTCTTTCAACTCGTCCGGTTTTTCGTACATCTGCGCTGTAAACTCCACCATGTTGTCGCCGTTCGGCATCCCGTAGGTGCAGTCGCCGTGCAGCATCAAAAAATAATCGTCGCCGGTGCGTTCGCGGAAAATTTCGAGCAGCCGCTTCTGTTCGTCGCCGCCGCCCGCGTTGGAGTGCACGAAAATCGCGCTGTGCCCGTATTTTTTAGCGATGTCGATGTGGCATGACGCAATGTCCTGCAGTTGAAGCTCCTGTTCCCTCACTGTCATTTGGTTCCATTGGTGCATGCTCCTGTGCGACGGATGAACCTTGCCCAAAACCTCCATCGTCAGATAAAAAACCAGCTCGAAATGCGGCACAAGACCCGTGAGCGGCTCCCTTTTAAGCGCTTTTATAAAACGTTCCTTAGGCGTCAAGCTGCCCCTCCCTTTCTGTTAAACTTTAAATTTTTCCATGTTTTTATAACTGATTGCAAGGCTGTCGAACGGGTCGCCCTTGCAAACGTCCTGCTCGACAACGGCGGTTTGCACGCCCGTGTCGCGGCACGCCTTGACCACAAGCGGCCAGTCGATGTTGCCTTCGCCAACCTCCGCGAATACTTTTTTGACGGTTTCGATCGTTTCGCCGCCGCCCACGATTGCGTAATCTTTAAAATGTATCATGGGCATGCGGCCCTTCGCCTTATGTATCCATTTGACCGGGCAGACTCCGCCGCTTGCGAGCCAGTGAGTGTCGAGCGAAAACATCACGCCCTCCGGATCGGTTTCGTTAAGCAATATTTCCATGCCGTGCCGTCCGCCCCCGAGCGAAAAAAATTCTAAAGCATGAGGGTGGTAGATTAATTTGCAGCCGCCTTTTTTAAGCCCTGCGGCTATTTTATTCATGCCTTCGGCAAATCGTTTGTAGCCGTCCTCGCTTTCGCGCTGGTCTGCGGGCAGGGTCCCGATACCGACCAAATCCGTTTTATACACGGCGGCGCGTTCCGCAGTATCTTCAATCTCGGCGGGGTCGGCCAGCATTTTTTCGTAGCTGCCGTACGCCGTGCATGTGTACAGCCCCGCGTCCGTAAGCGCGGTTTGCATGTCGGCGTCCGTCATAAAATGCGGCGCGCCCGCCTGCACGCAGGCATAGCCTATCTTTTTGATTTTTTTAAGCGTCTCGAATACTTGATCCGCGTCCGACATGAAGTCGCGCACGGTAAAGCACTGTGCCCCTCTGACCATAATGTCCCTCCGGTAAATTTATTTTAATTCAATTATATCTTTGTGCGCTTCAAGCATCAGTTCCAGCGCCTGTTTTGCCTCCGCTTTTTTGGTTATGGACAAATCATTTTCGACTATTTTTAAAGCAAGGCTTTTGCTGCGTGTTTCGGCGGCTTGCGCCGTCATTTCAATAATTTCGTTTTGGTTTAAGCAAACGTCGATTACCTCCTGCGGCAGCGTGATCCCTTTTCGCGGGAACAGCGCGCCGTTTTTTATTTGCGCCGGAACTTCCACTACGGCGTCGGGTGGAAGCTGAGGAAGGTTCCCGTCGTTAGGCAGGTTGACCGCCGTAAGGGACAAATCGTTTTTGCCGTGCACGGCGGCGGCAAACAATGCCGGATGCTCCCAGCTGCTGCCGAGCAGGCCGGGCACGTCCCTGTAGCTTAAACTGCCTTCGGATATCTGCTTAATTTCCGCGAAGCGCCTGTCCCTGTTTTCTTTAGAACCGTGGTACGGGCTGTGGTCGAGGTACCGCACGTCTGCCTGGAGCGGCAAAAATTCGCAGACATGGCCGCTGGGCGGCGCAGCCACCGCACCGAACCTTTCGTACCAGTCGGTTTGGATTTTACTTTCATTGCGGCCTTCGATCCTTTGATCCGCGTAAAGCGCGTCAATAAGATCCGGAAGCAGGTCGGAGCCGGTTTTTATGTCTTTAACTTCGGTTAGCCATGCGAAATGGTTTATGCCCGCGCTCACCGCGTCTATTTCGTCAACGCCCTTGCCGAGCAGCGAAGCCACGCGCTCGTAGCCGTTTCTGCCGCACTGCGCGACGCTGCAGAAACCGTAAGCCTTTATGCCCGTGCTACGCTTTACAGCCGCCAAAACGCGCGACAACGGGTTTGAGACGTTAAGCAGCACCGCGTCCGGGCATAACTCTTCCATGTCGCGGCATATTCCCGTGACAAGGGCAATGTTTCGCAGGCCGTACATCAAACCGGACAGCGCGCCGTTTTCGCGGAGCTCGTATGGTATGCCGAGCTTGGCGCAAATTTCAAAATCAATCATCCACCGCTTCGTGCCTTCGTAAGCGACCGATGCGACAACAAAATCCGCGCCCGCAAGCGCCGCCCTTCTGTTGTCCGTGCCCCATGCGGCGGCCTTCACGCCTTCGTCCCTTGCGATGGCGACGGCAAGCCCCGCCATGTCACGCGCCGCCTCCGCGTTTATGTCCACAAAGACGAGCTCCGCCTCCGAACGCGATTTTATAATCGCGTCTTCGATTATCGTCGGGGCGAACACATAGCTGCCGCCGCCAATTATTACGATTTTCATTTTTTTCCGTCCGCACCGCGTTTTTTTGCTGCTGATAAACGCCCGCGCCTTCCTGTTTACTCAATGTTCAATAAGTATAATCATTGACGAACAACGGCACAATATATATATTTAAAATGACAGGCGGGCCGTTCGGATGCCGCCGCCGCAAAATAATTTTGGAGGGCTGACGAATGGAACAAAAAGACAAACAGATACTGCGTGATTTGGCTAAACAGATCACGGAAATCGCCGCGCTGCCCAAGCAGGAAGAAACGCGCAAGCTTTGGCGGGCCATAAACGGTTTAAAACCCGTGCGCCCCATGGTCATGGCGGACCAGGTTTGCTGGAACGAAATGAACGTGGACGACGAACTGACCCTCACATGCGAAAGCAAGGAGGCGCAGGGCTGGGAGTGGGGGCTCCGCGCCAAACTGTACCAATGGAGGCATTTCCCGTCCGACATGGTTATGGAAGATTTTATCCGCGTACCAAAAGCATTTAAAAACACGGGCTTCGGCGTGGGCGTGGTCGAGACGGACGTCCGCGCGACAGACGAAAAAAACAGCGTTTGGTCGCATGTCTATGCCAACCAGTTTACAAAACCGGAAGACGTCGAACGGATAAAATCTCCCGTCATAACACCCGAGCCCGAAGAAACCGAACGCCGCATGAACAACGCGGCGGACATCTTCGGCGATTCCATAAAGATCGTCAGCTACGGCGCGGACCCCTACCTATCCGTTTGGGATCCGATTTCGTCGCTTATGAGCGTCGAGGGCGCGTGCTACGCGCTCGCAGACGACCCCGACATGATGCACGCCATTGTAAAAAAATACGTGGACGGTTATATGTCGATGCTTGACCAGTTTGAAGAATACGGTCTGCTGTGCCATTCGCAGGCGCTCATCCACTGCACGGGCGCATACGCAGACGACCTGCCCGCGCCCGGCTTTAACCCGGACAAACCGCGCACAAAGGACGTTTGGATGTTCGGGCTCGCGCAAATGTTTTCGACGGTTTCGCCCGCGATGTTTGAAGAGTTCGAGCTTTTGCCCAACATGCCGATCTTCGAACGCTTCGGCCTAGTCTACTACGGCTGCTGCGACCCGCTCGACCTAAAAATGAAAGAGGTGCGCCGCATACCGAACTGCAGAAAAATATCTATGAGCCCGTGGGTCAACAAGGAGCGGGGCGCTTCGCAAATAGGCAAGGACTATGTTTTTTCAAACAAGCCGAACCCTGCTTTTCTTGCCACCGCAACCTTCGACGAGGATCTTGTGCGTAACGACCTCACAGAAACGAAAAATATCTGCGAGAAGTACGGCTGCCCGGTCGAGTTCATATTAAAAGACATAAGCACCGTCCGCTACGAGCCCAAACGGCTGTGGCGCTGGACAGAAATCGCGCTTGAGGTGGCGAACAGTTAAATTAGTTGTCATTATTGAAAAAAGCGTTAAACGCCCGCAAACATCACGTTTGCGGGCGTTTTTTATTGCGGTCAAATAAAAGAAATTTATCTGCTTAGTATTCGATGATTGATTCGGTTTTAATACACAAACAGGCTGGCGGCGATTTTTAATTCGGCGGCAGGGGCGGCGTTTCACCCTCCGCTTTTATATAAAACGCCTTGCAATCTTTTATTCCGGCCGTGCCGTAGCCGCCGTCGAAGCAGAAGAGGGCGGAGGCGTCGCCGCCCGCGGGAGGCTTGACGGAAAATTTTTCGGCGGCTTTGTCATACCGCGCCCCGGTGTACGCGTCGAGAAGCGAAAACGAGGCGAGCGCGCGCGCGTACCAATGGCCGCATTCGTATTCGTTATAAGGGTTGCGGTCCTTGCCGTCGAAGCGTGCGCGGCAGGCGCGGACAATTTGCAATCCTTCGTCGACGAGCCCGGCGCTTATCATATGCGAGGCGACCTGGTATTCGATCCCCGTCCAAACCTCGTTGCTGTACACGAAGGGCAGGGCGGGAATTTTGGCGTCGTCGGGCCAGCCGCAGAGCAGAAGGCCGCCGTCGCTTCCGAGGGCGAAGCCCGGCCTTTGAGGGTTGGCGTGGCTGTGCAGGTCGGTTTTGAAATTATATTTGTATATTGCTTTAAGATGCGAACTGACCAAAACGGGATCCATGATATCGCCGAGGCCGGCCAAATTTGCGAGCCACGCTCCTATTACGCCGTCTGACAAACAGCCCGAGCCGTATTGGTACTTCGGCCCCTCTTTTTTTATAAGCTCCCGAGCCTCGTTCGAAAGGTCGCGGTCGAAACTCGCCTTGGGAGGCTCGGTCAGGTCGATCCCCGAAAAATCCATCTCCTGCACCAGATATTCGCCGTTAAACAATTTATTTTTTACGTATTCCGCGCCGCGCTCACGCAAAGCGCGGTATTTTTGCGCCGCGCCGTCGCCAAGAGCATCCGCTATTTCTTCCGCGGCCTTTAACGCGCCGAGGTACATGGTCGTGCACATCGGCTCCGGCCCGAAAAATTCTATGTCGTAGGTATTGTGATGGGGCATCCGTATCACCCCTTCGCCGTCCGGATCCCAAACGGCTGCGCAGTAGTCGAGGCTCGCTTTTATTTTCGGCCACAGGCGTTTGATCCATGCGAGGTTGCCGCAGATGCGCCAGTCCCTGTACGCTTTGATGACGCCCCCGAGCTGCCCGTCCGCCGCCGCGTGGAAGTCGTGCGGCGCGGGGCGCAGCGGAAGCGAGGCGCGGAAGGTTTGGTGCCCGTCCGCGTCCTGGTTCTCGATAAACTCTGTGACGCGCATGCCGCGTTCGAGCTTGGGAAACAATTTGCAAACCGCTTGCGCGTAATTCCAAACATGCGTGCATGAGCCGTGGCAGCAGCCGTTCGTGCAGCCGCAGCCCTCCCAGCCCCAGAGGCGCCCGTCGTGCTGACGCAGCACGGTAGGGGATTTTAGTATGCAGAGGTTTGCGGCAACCGCGTCCGTAATTTCGTCCGGGACGTTTGACGCGTAAAGCGTGTCCGAAAAAAGTTTCGAGCGTTCGCGCAATACGCCGAGGCCGTCCGCGTAACAGCGGAACGTTTCTGCGCATGAGTCGAACCGCGAGGCGTACCACGGCTTGTAAAATTTTTCTTCAGCGCTGCAGGCGCAGCCGTCGCCGCAGCAGGGCTCCTTTGCTTCGCCGCCCGCCCGCAGGCCGCTTGCCGGCACATACCACGCGAAATTAACCGTTACGGTTTTAATTTCGCCGGGGGCAAGCGAAAGCGGGACTGCTATCGTGCCGCCGCCCGACACGTCCGGAGGCGAAAACATGCGGCTGCGGCACTGCCCTTCCGAAATATCGTTCCACAGCATCGTAAGCGAGTCGAACCAGCCGCCGCGGAACCACGCCGTGTTAACTGCCGCGTCCGGCGCATCCGCGGCGACAATCATGTACCCTTCGTCGTGCGGACATTCTTCCGAACCGTCTTGCGCGAGCATGAAACCGCTGTGCTTCCCGTATGAAAAGGGGGCGACGCAGTCGCCGCCGTTTTTGCCCGACTTGACGATATTTTGCGAGCAGAAATAAAAAACGCACGACTGCGCTTCGTTTGAGGCGTTGGCGAATGCGTACTCGACGGTGGCGCAGGGAAAACCGGAATTGTCCGCGTCGCCGGGTATGAACGGGCTCCAGCCCGTGATTTGCGCAGTCACGGGCATTTTGTCGTCCGAAAGTTTTATTTGCGCGAACGGGAACCGCGCTTCAAACTCGCAGCTGCGGAAACGGGGCAGGCCGTAGTTTGTCCCGCCGAGGCCGCCGCCGCGTGCCGCGCCGTCGATGCCGTTCCAAATTTTATGTCTCGGAACCGGCCCCTCCAGCACCCGCGAAATATTTTTTTTGCCTGTTACGGTAAGAGCCGCGAAAATGTTCGGCTCATAATTTAAATTGGGAGCGTGCCTTAATGAAAACTGCGTGAACGCGCCCGTGCCTTCAATGCAGAACATCCCGGCGCCCATGCCGCCAAGCGGGAACGCTATCTGTTCGAGGTGTTCGCCCGTGTATGTTTTCATTTGTTTTACCGTTCGCGGCGCACACTATCTGCGTGCAAACATCCGCGCCTTCCGTATTTTTTTAATTGCCGTTGCAAGTCGAGCGAAAAAAATGCGCGGCAAAAAGCCGCGCTTATAAATTTGCTTTTATGCCCGCCTTGCGGCTTCGTCGTACTCCCATGTCCGGTCCATAATTTCTTTAAAATTATCTTGATTGACGTATTCCAAAATGAACGGAATGCCTTCGCACCGTTCGTGGTACAGCCGCAAAAAAAGAGGCCAGTCGATGTCGCCGTCGCCCAGCAGCCGCCCGTAGGCGTCGTTCAATTTTCGGTCCTTGCCGTGGAAATACGCAATGTCGCCCGCCAAATAATCGAACATGTCAATTTCGGAGCTGTTGGCTATAAAATTTGCCGGGTCGAGCAAAAACTTGAAGCGGTCCGAGCCGATTTGCTTTTTTAAACCCGCGGCGCGTTTCGCGGACGGCACGACGTCAAGCACGCAGCATTCGAGCGCCACGCCCACATTATATTTTTCTGCGCGGCGGCACAGGTCAGCGAGGTTGTCCGCAAGCCGCGCGAAGTCGGTTTCGTAACGGTCGGCGTTTACGCCGCGCTGCCCGCCCGTGAAGCCGCATTCCGTCGCTACATAGGGTATGCCGTTCTGCCCGGCCCATTGCATGTGCCTTTCGAAAAAGTCCATGTTTTTGTCCGACTCGTTTTTGTCGGGGTGCATGCAGTTAGTGAACACGCCTACGGATGTTAGCTCGACGCCCTCCGCTCTGTAGAGCGCCGCGATTTCCGCGAAGCGTTTGTCCGTCATATCCGAGATGTCCGAACGGCCGTTGTACGCAAAATAATGCGTGTCCGCGCTGTGCAGACAGAGTTCCGTGCTCGTCACGCTCTTTTCGCGCATCAGCACGGCGGTTTCCGCGTGCGTGAGGTTTCCGAAGCTGCGAGAAACAACGCCGATTTTCAATTTTTCCAAATTAATCCCGCCCCGTTAGGTTTTTTATACTATATAATGTTTATACAAATTGTGCGAGGAGACTTTTATGCAAACTTCGAATGAAAATCACAGGCAGCGCTTCATTGACATGCTCAGCTTCAGGCCCGTGGGCAGACCGGTCACTTGGTATTTTTACCAGCCTGTCGGCCTGCTTGAACACGGCGAAAAATTGAACGACCTCTACGAAAAATATCCGGGCGACTTCGACACATTTACGCGGCAGCCGATACCCGTACTGCCTCCCGAGGTTTTCGACGCGGAGGGCCGCTATTACGAGCGCAAAACCGACGAGTGGGGCGCGGAATGGGAGTACCGCATCTGGGGCGTGATGGGCCACGCGCTTAACGTTCCCGTGAAAAAACTCGCAGACGCGGCTAACTATAAATTGCCGCAGCTTCCGGCATATTTGACCGACATCGAAGGCCAAAAAAAATATTTTGCCGAGCGCAAAAAAAATTTTTACACGTTCGGGGGGGCGGGCGGCCTGTTCGAACGGATGTGGGCTATACGCGGGTTTTCAGATTTTATGATGGACATAGAGGATGACGCGCCGGAGACACTCGCGCTGCTTGACAGACTGACCGACTATTTCCGCGCGCATGTTGAGTCTGCGGCGGAAGCGGGCGCTGACGGGATTTCGTTCGGCGACGACTACGGCACTCAGGACGCGCTGCTCGTGTCAAAGGAAACATTCCGCCGCGTGGTCAAGCCGAGGCTTAAGCGCATGCTCGAACCCGCGGCCGCCAAAGGGATGCACATCCATTTTCATACCTGCGGGCGCGTGATAAATCTGTTCGACGACTTAAAGGACCTTGGCATCGGCAGCATCTGGCCGCAGTTGCCGGCCTACGATCTGCGCGAGCTAAAGGACGCGATCGATTTTTACCGTTTTTCGATCGCCCTGCATACCGACCGCGCAATCACCATGACCCACGGCACGCCGAACGAGGTGCGCGAGCTCGTGCTGCTCGAAAATGAAATTTTCAAGCCGAAAGACGGCGGCGCGTGGTTCCACATTGAAGTGGACAACGGATTCCCGTTCGACAACATCAAGGCGATGATAGAGACGATTTATTCGCTGTAAAACGCGCAGCGGCTTGTTGCTTCAACGAAAAAAGCAAAATTATAAAAAATTTTAAAAATAACCCGCAGGCAAATCATTTTGTGCCTGATATTTTCAATGCAAGCGCTTTTTTTGCACACGAAGCCGCGCAGTCGCCGCAGCGGATGCATTCGGCGGCGTTCGGCGCTTTAAACGGCTCGATTTTCAATTTGCACGCCGCCGCGCAGTCCCCGCAGGAGTCGCAAACCGATTTGTCGCAGCGCATCCTGACGAGCGCGGCTCCGTTAAACAGAGAGTAAAACGCCCCAAGCGGACAAAACGCCCTGCAAAAGAAACGGTAGACGAACACTGACGCGCCCGTAAAGCAAGCGGCGAGCGACGCCTTAAAAATAAAAATCGCGCCCGCCATCCCGCGCAAAAAATCGTTTGCGGCAAGCAGAGGCAGCGCGCCCAGTATCGTCCCCGAAGGGCAAATGTATTTGCAAAACCAAGGCTCCCCGAGCCCCGACAAATCGTTCAAGGCAAAAAGCGGCAGGACGACGACGAAAACGGCCAAAACAAAATATTTTAAATAACGCGCAAACTTCATGCGCGTTATTTTTTTCGGCGTCTTTATTTTGTAAAGCAGGTCTTGCAAAAAACCCATCGGGCATACATAGCCGCACGCGAGCCTGCCGGTTGCCGCGCCGCAAGCGAGCAAAAACCCCGCGGCATACAGTCCGGCCGCGTGCGAGACGCCGCCGAAAAACAACTGCAGCGCACCGACGGGACATGAAACGGCTGCAGCTGGGCATGAGTGGCAGTTAAGGCCGGGTGTGCAAAACATTTTTATTTTGCCTTGATAAATTTTTCCGTTAAAAAAATTATGCAAAAACGGATTTTGAATAAGAAAAAAAAATAATTGTATATGGAGCCGCCTGATTTTTTTCATCAGCCGATGCCAATACATTCGAGGCAGACGTTTGCAGCCTTGCGCATAATTTCAACAAAACCGCCCTGCAATATTCCGGCTGCGGCCAAAACCGCGCCTGCGGCTATAAATATTAGCGAAGCCGCGTTATTTTTTACGAATGTCCTAATCAAGCCACTTATCCAAAAAAACAGAATAGCCCGCGCCGTAAGCGCCGATTATTTCTTCGAGGTTGTTGCCTTTATTGTCGAGCAGCACCGTGGTAGGGACATAGCCCGACCTCAGCATAGAAAGCACGGGCTCCAACCCCGGCGAAGACTCGTCAACCATAATAAACGATGACGGAATCCCCGCGCTTTCGACAATCTTTACCGCTCCCGCCAAATTCGATTTGTAGTCTTCTACGAGCGCGATAAATCCGACCCTGCCGCCGTACTGCTCGATAATTTGCGGAAAGTCGGGCATCTCCGCCACGCAGGGCGGACACCATGTCGCCCAATAGTGAACAAAATAAATTTCCTTTTCGCCAAGCGACGCTTCGGTCACCGGATTGCCGTACAGGTCGGCGGCAAAAAAAGCGAACGGGAAACCGGATGACGCTTCGGTTTGCAAACCGTCAGCGTTTTCGCCGCCGGTTTCGGATTGAAAAGCATCGGAGGCCGGACTTTGGTCTTTTTGCGAGCCTTCATGCTCTTTTTGGCTTACACAGGCCGAAAAAATAATCGACAGCGACAAAAAAGCAAAAATAATTTTTTTCATGCGGCACCTCTTTCCAAAAATATTATTTCATACATTTGTGCGTTTGGCAAAATTTGTAAAACTTCGTTTCGTTGTGATATATTGGCAAACAACATATATGGGAGGCAAACATGTCAAACTTTTCTTTTTCGCGCGTGCTCGTTGCAAACCGCGGCGAAATAGCTATCAGAATATTTCGGGCGCTGTCCGAATTAAATATCCGAACCATAAGCATTTATTCAAAAGAGGACAAGTATTCTTTTTTTAGGTCCAAGGCTGACGAAAGCTACATGCTCGACCCAAGCAAAGGGCCTATCGAAGCGTACCTCGACATCGACAACATAATTAAAATCGCGAAAGAAAAAAACGCGGACGCAATACATCCGGGCTACGGATTTTTATCGGAAAATCCGGAATTTGTCGCCGCCTGCGACAGGGCTGGCATAGTGTTCATCGGGCCCGACCGCGTTTCGATGGAAATGATCGGAGATAAAATCTCGTCGAAAAAAATTGCGGAAGAATGCGGCGTGCCCACCATACCCGGCGTGGGCCGCGCCATCAAAGACACCGAAGAAATTTTAAAGATCGCAGCGGAAGTGGGTTATCCGGTCATACTTAAAGCGTCAAACGGCGGAGGCGGACGCGGCATGCGCGTAGTCGGCTCGCCGGACGAAATGCCGCGAGTGTTCGCGGAGGCGAGAGAAGAGTCGCGCAAAGCGTTCGGAGAAGACAGCATCTTTTTGGAAAAATATTTAAAAGACCCCAAGCATATAGAAATCCAAATTTTGGGAGACTCGTTCGGCAACATCGTTCATCTGTACGACCGCGACTGCTCCGTGCAGCGCCGGCACCAAAAGATAATCGAATACGCGCCCGCGTTTTCCGTAAGTAGTGCGACCCGCGAAAAAATATTCGGCAGCGCGTTAAAAATCGCGCGGCGCGTCAATTATAAAAGCGCAGGCACGATGGAGTTTTTAGTGGACGCGGACGAAAATCATTATTTTATTGAAATGAACACGCGCGTGCAGGTCGAGCACACCGTCACCGAAATGGTAACGGGCATCGACATCGTGCAGGCACAAATAAGAATTGCGGAAGGCTGTCCGTTAAGTTCGCCGGACATCGGCATCAGCTCCCAGGAAGAAATCGAATGCACGGGCTTTTCGATACAGGCCCGCGTCACGACCGAAAACCCCGAAAACAATTTCATGCCGGACACAGGGCGCATATCGGTATACCGTTCGGGATCAGGTTTCGGTATCAGGCTCGACGGCGGCAACTCCGCCACCGGCTCGATGGTGCTGCCGTATTTCGATTCGCTTTTGCTAAAAGTTATTTCGCATAACCGCACTTTTGCAGGCGCGATCGCAAAGCTGAAGAGGTCGCTGCGCGAGCTGCGCGTCCGCGGTGTTCATACCAACGTGCCGTTTTTGCTTAACGTGCTTAACCATCAGACTTTTTCGGGCGGAAAATGCTCGACAAACTTCATCGCGGACACACTCGAGCTTTTCCAATTTGTCAAAAGCCGCGACCGAGGCACGAAGATGCTCGAATTTATCGGCAACGTGATAGTAAACGGAAAGAAGAAGGAGAAAAAGCTTTACGCGGAACCTTCCGCGCCGAGGTTTACGCCAAAGCCCGAAGCGCACGGCGCAAAGGATCGTTTCAAATTATTGGGCGCAAAGGGTTTTTGCGACGAAATTTTAAAATCAAAAAGGCTTTACATAACGGACACGACCATGCGCGACGCGCATCAGTCCCTGCTTGCCACCCGCATGCGTACGCACGACCTCATCCCCGCAGCCGCAGCTTTAAACGAGCTGTTAAAAAACGGATTTTCGGCGGAGGCGTGGGGCGGAGCGACTTTCGACGTCGCGTTCCGTTTTTTAAAGGAGTCGCCGTGGTGGAGGCTTGAAACTCTTGCGGAAAAAATGCCGAACACATTGATCCAAATGCTGCTGCGGGCGTCAAACGCCGTAGGGTACCGCAATTATCCCGACAATGTGATTAAGGGTTTCATAAAGGTTTCGGCAGAAGTGGGCGTCGATGTTTTCCGCATATTCGACAGCTTGAATTGGATCGAAAACATGAAGCTGCCTATCGAGGAGGCGCTTAAGACAGGCAAGATAGTGCAGGGGGCGATCTGTTACACCGGAGACCTGCTAAGCCCGAGCGAAACGAAGTACACTCTCGACTATTATGTAAAAAAAGCTGTTGAAATAGAAAAAACAGGCGCGCATATTTTCACCGTTAAAGACATGGCAGGGCTTATAAAACCCTACGCGGCAAAAAAACTGTTCGCCGCGTTAAAGGCCGAGTTAAAAATTCCGGTTTGCCTCCACACCCACGATTCGACGGGCAACGCGGTCGCTGCGGTGCTTATGGCGGCGGAAGCGGGGGCAGACATAGCGGACGCCGCTCTCGAATCGATGAGCGGCCTTACAAGCCAGCCGTCGCTCAACGCCGTAGCCGAAGCGCTTTTAAATACCGAAAGGGACACGGAGCTCGACACGGAGCTCGCAAACGAAACAAGCCGCTATTTCGCCGTAATAAGAGAAATCTATAAAAATTATGAAGCGGGCATGGTCACCCCGAACACAGAAATATACAAGTATGAAATACCCGGCGGGCAGTATTCAAATCTGCTGGCGCAGGTGCAGGAGATGGGCGGCGCCGAAGATTTTGAAGAGATAAAAAAACTGTACAAGCAGGCGAACGATTTGCTTGGCAATATCGTTAAGGTCACGCCCAGTTCCAAAATGGTGGGCGACCTTTCGATATTTATGCACAAAAACCGGCTGACAGCGGAAAATATTTGCGCGGAGGGCAAAAACCTTTCGTGGCCCGATTCCGTGATCGATTATTTTTCGGGTGTGATGGGGCAGCCGGACGGAGGTTTCCCGGAAGAGCTGCGTTCGATTGTGTTAAAAGGCGAAAA
>WRDG01000028.1 GCA_009783525.1 Defluviitaleaceae bacterium
AGACGCTCGTGGTAATTTTGCGTCATGATCTGCGTCTGCTTTTTTTCCGTTTCGGCTTTTTTGTGCTGCGAAAGCGCTTCGTCGAGGCAGCGCGACAGATCGGCCGGCTTGACCGGGCGGTACATGAAATCGATTACGCCGAACTCTCGCGCACGCTTCATGTAATCCGTTTCGTTGTAAGTGCCGTAAACGATAAACCTGATGTCGGGGAATTGATTATGGATGTCCATAAAATGCATGTAGCGCGCCCCGCCGAAAAATTTTATGTCCGCGATAATGAGCGAAGGGGCAAGCTCGTTTATTACCGCAAAAATATCTTTGTTGGGGTCGGTAAAATTACCGACGATTTTTATTTGCGGATAAGCGCCGCGCAGATATGTGCGGAAATTTTTTATGTTTTCGGTATCTGAGTCAACCAACAAAACGTTCACCGCACACCGCCCGAAAAATATTGTAAAGGATTCGATGATTAATTAGATTTTGCGAAGTGCAAAACCGGCATTTTGCAATTAATCATCGAATTGTAAATATTCTATATTATGTGATTTTTTTTTGCAATCGGCATAGATATTATGCAATCCGTATGCTAATATTTTTTGTGAAATTTGTATATCGGGGTGAAAGTTGTGCAAAACATAAAAATTACTTCCGAGTCATTAAAAATAGATATTCGTTTGAAGCGGGACGCGGCTGTGTTAATGCTGCTTTCAAACGCGCACGAACTCGCCTCGCTAAAAAAAACGGCGGCGGATTTATTTTTTTCCGAGCAAAAATATTTGGCCGGTTTGCCTTCTGCGTTAAACTCGCAGGACGATCCGCAGGAGTTGGCCGGCAATTTAATTAAAATAAAAAATGTTTTGATAACTGCGCTGCGCGGCGCGTATGTTTTGCAGCAGTATGTAAATTTTATCAAGGACACGAGGCTGCATCAACGGGCTATGGCGGCGGCGCGGCGTCTGTCGAAAAATGAGTTTAATGCGGACGCTCTTTATGAGCTTATATTGTCCAATCTTAAAAAAATATCAGAGCGCGGCGCGGCGGACAAAGGCCTTGAAATATATTTGGGCGAAACCGCGTCGTACATGCCGGGCGCCGGGCATATTGTTTCAGACGAATACATAGCTTGTGCGTCAAACGACGGAACAAATTACGCGGGCCTGATGATTTTGTTATGTCCTTCGGACGAAGCGCATTACGGGCCTTATGTGCCGGACGAAAAAAAAGAGCTCGACGGCTGGCTGACGCGCGCGTATTCGGAGCATGACGACAATTTGTTTCAAATTGACATGTCAAAGGTAAACGGGTATGTATCGCGTCTCGCTTCGATGTTTGACGTAATAAATTCGGCTCTTATTTTAGTCGGATACGGCAATGGATCGGACAAGCCGGTGCCGGAGTATTTATTGACCGAATTTGAAACTAAAGGCAACTGTGATTTTGACGGCGCTTATTACGAGTCGCTGGATTTAAAAACGGCGTCTCTGCTGAAACAGATTGTCGGCATAGAAACTTCTCCGCAGCAGGAAGATTCGTTAAAAAAAATAAAGGCCGCAGACCAAATCGCTTACGGAAAATGGGATTCGGTTCATTCGCTTTTTTTTGAACACGCCTTGGATTACATAACTCCGCCGGAAAACCGTTCGACGGAAAAAGATTTAATAAGCTACTTAAAAAAAGCCGAAAGTTTAATGCCGCAGGAAGCGGGAGAGTTTGCGCGGGCAAGGCTTTTAAAATTTATGCCGTATCCGTACGGCCTGACAAAATTTTACGAAAATTTTTACGAAACATACGCAGCGGCGAGCGAAACCGACAAAGCGTATTTAAACATCATGTGCATGTACAGCGACAAAACGGGACAGTTCGACGAGGTATTCGGATAATGAAAAAAATTCTGTCGTTTAAAGGCGGGGTGCATCCTCCGCCGCAAAAAAACACGGCTACATACAATGTAAAAGATATTTATCCGCAAAAAGGCTCGGTGCTCGCATATCCGCTTGCGCAGCAAATAGGGCCGCCCTGCGTGGCTAAGGTTGCGCCGGGCGATTACGTAATGGTCGGGCAAAAACTCGGCGACTACGATAAGCCGATGACGGTGCCTGTTCATGCGTCGGTTTCCGGTGAAGTTAAAGAGATCCGCTCATGCCTCACGCCTTCCGGCTCAGCATTTACGAGCGTCTTCATTGAAAACGACGGTTTGCATAACGAGCATCCCGAAATAAACCAGCCGGTCAACTACCAAAAGTTAAGCCGCGACGAAAAGCTTTCGGTAATCCGCGAAGCGGGCATAATAGGTATGGGCGGCGCGGGTTTTCCGGCGCATATAAAATTAAATCCGCCCAGAGACAAACATATAGATTACATAATAATAAACGCGGCCGAGTGCGAGCCGTATCTCACCACCGACCACCGAATCCTCATCGAAGAAACGGAAAATATTGTCCTTGGCCTGCAGGTATTGCTGTCGCTTTTTGAGCGCGCGCAGGGGATTATCGCAGTTGAAGCAAATAAAATGGATGCGGTCGATAAATTGCGGCGTTGCATTTACATTACGCCCAAAGCATCGGGACGCATAAAAGTTGTCGTATTAAAGCCGAAATATCCGCAGGGATCGGAAAAGCAAATAATCAGCGCGTGCACGGGGAGGATGGTTCCGTCCGGCGGTTTGCCGTACGACGCGGGCTGCATCGTAAACAACACGGACACAGCCGTGGCCGTTCACCGCGCTTTTTACCGGGGGCGGCCCCTTATGCGGAAAATCGTGACGGTTGCGGGTGACGCCGTTAAAAATCCGGGAAATTATAAAGTCAGGATTGGCATGATGTTTTCGGACTTGATAGAAAGCATCGGCGGCTATACCGAGGAGCCGTACAAATTGGTTTCCGGCGGGCCCATGATGGGGGCCGCCATGTATAAAACGGATATACCCGTGACAAAAACCTCGTCTGCTTTTTTGGCGTTTACGGAAAAAGAAGGGCGTCTGCCTGCGGAGCGCAATTGCATACGGTGCGGGCGGTGCGTCACAACATGCCCCGTGGGTCTCATGCCTCTTATGCTTAACCAGCAGTCGCTGCACAACAGGGAAGACCAGTTCATCGATTATTGCGGGATGGACTGCATCGAATGCGGTTCATGCACTTACATATGCCCTTCAAAGCGTTACCTCATGCAATCGATACGCGCCATGAGAAGCAATATTATTCAAAATGCGGTCAAACGGACCGAATCGGATATTTTGACGACAAACGCCGACGAACACGAGGAGTCGGTTCCCGACCGTCCCTGGAAAGTGAAGGAATAACCCATGAGCCATGTAGTCACTCCCGCGCCGCATGTACGAGACAAAGAGACTTCGGGGAAAATAATGCGCGAAGTATTGTTCGCGCTTACGCCCGCGTGCGTAATGGGCATATATTTTTTTGGCGTACGGGCGTTAATAATAATTTTAACGAGCGTTGCGGCCTGCGTTTTGTTTGAGGCACTGTACCAAAAAGTCACCAAGCAGACGCTGACGGTATCCGATTGCAGCGCCGCGCTTACAGGGCTGCTTCTCGCGTTTAACCTGCCCGCTTCGGCCCCGTTTTGGATGCCCGTGGTGGGTGCGTTTGTCGCGGTTATAATCGCAAAGCAGCTTTTCGGCGGAATCGGGCAAAATTTTGTCAACCCGGCGCTTTCCGGCAGGGCTTTTTTAATGGCGGCTTATACGCCTCAAATGGCCTCCTCTTTTTCGGAACCGTTGGACGGCTTTAAAAACTTTTTCACGTTTGATACCGTGACGTCGGCGACCCCGCTTATAAACATGGCGGAGGAGGGTTTCGCGCCTGCGCGGGCGGATTATATAAATTCATTGTTAGGAATGACCGGCGGTTGCATAGGTGAAGTATGCGCCGCCGCTTTAATTGCCGGCGGCGTCTATCTGCTCGTCAAAAAAATTATTTCGTGGCATATACCCGTGACGTTTTTGGGTGTTTCGTTTCTGTTTATATTGGTTTTCGGGAACAATCCTGCTTATCACATGATCAACGGAGGCATGATACTCGGCGCGTTTTTTATGGCGACCGATTACGCCACGTCGCCGGTGACTGTCAAGGGACGGCTTATTTTCGGAGCGGGCTGCGGGATATTGGTGGGAGTGATCCGTTTGTACGGCGGCTATCCGGAAGGCGTATGCTATGCAATTTTGCTGATGAACCTCGCCGTTCCGCTTATAGATCGTTACACGCGGCCAAGGGTATACGGCGTTACTCACCACAAAAAAAAGAGCGAAGTTTAAAAAAGGAAGATAAGCCATGCTGCGAGAAATATTAAAACCCGCCGCCGCTTTGCTGATAGTTACCTTTATAGTGACGTCGCTTCTTGGGCTCACATATTGGGTGACTGCGGAACCCATCGCCGAAATGCGGATCAAAACCGAACGCGAAACTGTGCGCCGCCTCATGCCCGAAACCGAAATGATGGTCGATCTGCAAGCGGAGCTGACCGGCATCATTCAAAAAAAGATCGCATGCTATGCCGATGATATTTTAATAGGTTACATAATAACGGCCGCTCCGATAGGTTACGGCGGCCCCATCGAAATAATGGTGGCCTTTGACGTGAACGGCGTTGTCCGCGACGCCGAAGTGCTTCGTCATAAAGAAACGCCGGGTCTTGGCGACGATGCGGTAAAGCATCCGTTTTTAGGCCAGTTTGCAGGAAAAAGCGGCAGGTTCGCGCTTGGCGAAATAGATACGGTTACCAGCGCCACGGTATCGAGCCTCGCGGTAGCTGAAGGCATACGCGCCGCAAGCGCATACATAGATGAATTTATTTGGGGACAAAAACCATGAAACCGTTAAAAATATTGTTAAACGGAGTTTGGTACGAAAATCCGATTTTTGTACAGGCCATCGCCCTTTGTCCGGCGCTCGCGGTTTCGACTACGGCGGTGAATGCGATCGGGATGGGACTTGCAACGGCTGTCGTGCTTATTTTTTCAAACATAACAATTTCGCTCGTACACAGGTTTATTCCAAACCAAGTAAGGATTCCGTGCTTTATAGTTATCATCGCGGGATTTGTGACCGTTTTGCAATTCGGGCTTGAAGCGTACTTCCCCGCGCTAAACCACTCGCTCGGTATTTTTATTCCGCTGATAGTGGTCAATTGCATATTGCTTGCGCGCGCAGAATCTTTCGCCGCGTCGAACAACGCGCTTTGGTCTGCCGCGGACGGTTTGTGCACGGGTTTGGGATTTACCGCGGCGCTGACGTTTATCGGCGCGATAAGAGAATTTTTCGGTTCCGGAACATTTTTCGGCGTTTCCGTTTTGCCCGCCTGGTTTCCGCTTACCGTAATCATTATTTTGCCGCCCGGAGCTTTTTTTACGCTCGGCGCGTTGATAGCCGGAATGAACGTGATTAAGAAGCGGAGGCGTGCGTAATGGAATTTATTTTGGTTTTTACCGGCGCGGCTTTGGTAAATAATTTTGTCCTGACCCGTTTTTTGGGCATATGCCCATTCCTCGGAGTTTCGAAAAGGGTCGAAACCGCGTTTGGGATGGGGCTCGCGGTCACGTTTGTCATGGCGCTTTCGTCCGCGGCGACTCACCTCATGTACAGGTATGTATTGATTCCGCTTAACGCGGAATATTTGTTCAACATAGCGTTTGTTTTAATAATAGCGGTGCTCGTGCAATTGGTGGAGATGTACATGAAAAAGGCGAGCCCTTCGCTGTACAAAGCGCTCGGGATTTTTTTGCCGCTTATCACGACGAACTGCGCGGTGCTCGGTGTAACGCTGATCAACAAGGACACGCACGCGCACGAATTTTTAATATCCGTGGTGCACGGCGTTGGCGCGGCGGTCGGTTTCACGCTTGCGATCGTATTGTTTGCAGGCATAAGGGAAAAAATCGAATACAGCAATATTCCGGCCGCTTTTAAAGGCCTGCCCATAGCGCTTATCGCTTCGGGTTTGATGTCGATAGCGTTTTTAGGTTTTGCCGGGCTCATAATGCCGTGAAAGGGGTTGGCGGATGGAGATAATCATTAATTCTCTCATAGCGATTTGCGTTGCGGGTTTGGTTTTCGGTTTGGTTCTTGGATACGCAGGCATAAAGTTTAAAGTTACCGAAGACCCGATCCTGCCGCTAATAAAAGCGGCGCTGCCCGGGGTAAACTGCGCGGGCTGCGGCTATACGGGCTGCGCGTCTTTTGCCGAAGCCGTGCTGCGCGGCGAAGCCGCCCCCAACTCGTGCCCCGTCGGCGGCGAAACGACGGTGGCTGCCTTGAGCAAAGCGCTCGGCATCGAAATAACGGCGCGCAAGCGGACGGTAGCCGCGGTTAAATGCGGCGGCGACTGCCAAAAAGCAAAATCGCTGTATATATACGAGGGCATGCAGAGCTGCGAGGCGGCAAAAATGCTCGCGGGAGGCGGATCGAAAGGTTGCGCGTACGGCTGTCTCGGCGGCGGCAGCTGCAAGGCGGTTTGTGATTTTGGCGCGATTGAAATCGTCGGCGGCATCTCGGTTGTAAAAAAAGAAAAATGCACCGCCTGCGGCAAGTGCATCATCGTGTGCCCCAAAGAAATTATCGAAATGATCCCTTACGCGGTAAAGACGAAGGTGCTTTGCAACTCTAAAGAAAAGGGAAAAGATGTCCGCGAGGTTTGCGGCGTTGGCTGCATCGCATGCAAGCTTTGCGAGAAGGCGTGCGAAGCCGGGGCAATTTTGGTTAAATCGCAGCTTGCCGAAATTGATTATGACAGGTGCACCGACTGCGGCTCATGTGAAAAAAAATGCCCGACGAAATGTATCGCTTCATAGTGTTTTTCGCCGAAGGCGAAAAACGCATCCTTGTGTTTTTTCGCCGTAGGCGAAAAACGCTTCCTTGTGTTTTTCGCCGAAGGCGAAAAACGCATCCTTGTGTTTTTCGCCGAGGGCGAAAAACGCATCCTTGTGTTTTTCGCCGAAGGCAAAAAAACGCATCCTTGTGTTTTTCGCCGAAGGCAAAAAAACGCATCCTTGTGTTTTTCGCCGAGGGCGAAAAACGCATCCTTGCAAAAAAATTCCGAAGGAGTTTCATTTTAAAATTATTTATAAACCATCGCCCGCGCCGCGTCGCGGGCTTTTTCATTTCCTTTGAGCAGACGCACGAGTTCGAGCCCAAAAGCGATTGCAGTGCCCGCGCCTCTGCTCGTGGTTACGTTGCCGTCGGTAACCACGTCGGCTTTAGAAATTAAACCGCATTCAAGCTCCGATTCTTTTGACGGATGGCAGGCCGCGGTTTTTCCGTTTAATATTTTCAATTGTCCGAGCACAGCAGGGGCGGCGCAAATCGCGGCGAGCCGTCCGCCCTTTTGCCAATGCGACAACAGCAGTTCGAGCAGACTGTTATTTTTTTTATAATTTTCCGTTCCCGGCCCGCCGGGCAAAACCATCATTTGATAATTAACGGAGGCGTCGAGCCCGTCAAAAAGCATATCGGCTTTGACAGTTATCCCGTGCGAACCCGTCACATATTCGCCGCCCGTCAACGAAACGGAAACCGCGCACACATTTCCGCGCCGCAAAATATCCAGTACCGCAAGCGCTTCGATTTCTTCAAACCCGTCGGTTAAAAACAAAACGGCTTCGATTGGCTGCATATTATTCCTCCAAAAAATTATTCGATCCTAATGCGTCCGGTGCCCTTGCAATGCGGACAGTCGCATTCAAGCAGACGGCTCAGCGGTTCGCGCGTTTTTTTTCGCGTGACCTGCATGAGCCCGAGCTCGGTCATGCCGATGATGGACGTTTTTATACGGTCTTTTTTTAATTCGTCGGAAAAGAAGCGGACGAGGCTCTGCTTGTCCTCTGTTTCGTGCATGTCGATAAAATCAACCACGATCATGCCGGAAAGGTTGCGGAGCGCGATTTGCTCCGCGATTATTTTTGCGGCCTCGAGGTTTGTTTGAAGAACGGTCTCGCGCAAACCGTGCCTGCCCGGAAATTTTCCCGTGTTTACGTCCACGATCACGCAGGCTTCCGTTTGTTCGATAAAAACGAAACCGCCGCACGGCAGGGACACTCTTCGCTTAAGCGCGAGTTCGAGCTGCAGCGACGCGCCGTATGCTTCAAACAGCCCGACGACATTTTTGCCGGCCGCGTTTTCGTGGCGTATTACACGTTCGGCAAGCTCGGGCGCAAGAGCCGCGACGGAAGATTTTATGGAATCGTAAACCGATCCGCACGTAATTATTTCTGCAACGTCCTCCGAAAGGATGTCGTTAAGCAGCGGGTTTTCACGGTAGAGCACCGCCGGCGCTTTTTCGGTTTCAACTTGCTTTTTAATTTGCCTGTGGATTTGAACGAGCCGTTCGATTTCCGCGGCGATTTCATCTTCGGCATGACCTTCGCTGTTGGTGCGCATCACCGCGCCGAAGCCTTCCGGCAAATATTTTTCGGCAATGCCGCGCAAACGCTTCCGTTCGGTTTTCGAAACAATCTTTTGCGAAACGCCCGCCGCGGGGATTTGCTTGCCGTTTTGGCAATACACGATCGCAAGCCGTCCGTTTATGTTGACCGTTTCGCTTACGGCTGGCCCCTTAGTCCCGGTCGCGTCCTTTTGCACCTGCACGAGCAGTGTCCGGCCCTCTTTATAATGCCGGCTGTCGCCGTCCGTGTTCATGAAGGCGTTTTTGCCGCCGCCGACGTCTATAAAAACAAATTTGCTCGGCAGTACGCTGCGGACCACTCCCAAGGCCACCAGCCCAATTTGCGAACCGCCCGCGCGGTTTACGTAAACCTCTTTAAGGCGGCCGTCGGCCATGACCGCGGTTAAAGTCGTTTTAGTTTCGTCGTTGTGGTCTATCAGCAGACGCTTCATAAAAAGAGCGGCCCGAATTCGCCGCGATTTTCAGAAAGCAGGCGCAGCCGCGTAACGTCCGCGTACCCGTCGCATATTAAGTTTAAAACGGAGGTTGGGTTCAAATGTTTTGCGCTGCCTGCCGCGAGGCGCATAAATATTTTTTCGCCGTCGGTTTTTACGTAATGTATAAGCGGCTTGATGTCTGCCGTTTCCGTTTTGCTTTTGCTTTTTTTTTCGATAAGAATTTTTTCGCTGCTTAGCAGTTTGGCGATTTGTTCCGCCAAATTTTGCGGCGCAATTATTTCGGCGGAGTAGTCGGCGGCCGCGACCCTTGCCGCTGCATTCGGCTTTTCGTTTTCGTCGAGCATCCGCGATTCGGTTATTTTTAAACCGTCCGGCATCGCGCGGTTTAAACGCGCGGCGGCGTCTGTTTCGCCGCGCTCCGTTACGAGCAGCGCGTGCTCGTCGTAACCCGCCGCGCCGAGCGGAAGCGGCAGCGCGAACGTCAGCAGCATATGCGGGTTAAATCCTTTTGAATAAGCGGCCGCGAGCCCCGCGCGCCGCACGGCTGTTTGAAAAACCTTCAGCAAATCAAGATGCCCTATGAAAACCATCCTGTCTGTTTTGGAAAACCTCAGCAATAAATTATTCATTGAAACACGCTCCGCAGTTTGAGCAATTATTTTTGCAATCGGGGGTAGTAATGCCGGCGTATGCTTTTTCGCGCTCGCCTGCCAAAAATATTTTGCCTACGCCCATGTCGACGAAGTCCCACGGCTGCGGTTTGTCGGGCCCGCGCGCGCGATGCGCGAAGTACACGGGGTCGATGCCGGTTTCGTCAAAAGCGCGCCGCCAAACCGCCGGGTCGAATTTTTCGGTCCAGCCGTCAAACCGCGCGCCGAGCTCCCACGCCCGAAGAATAACCCGACCTAACTCGCGCCCGCCGCGCGCGATTATGCCTTCCAATATGCTTGCCTCGGCGTCGTGATATTTAAACGCGATCTGTTTTTTTCTTATCGCATTTTTAATCAGGCGGTGCTTGTGCGCGAACTGTTCCGCGGTAGCTTGGGCCTCGCGCTCAAACGGCGTGTGCGGCTTTGGCACGAAGCAGGAAACGCTTACGTTCACGCTCACTTGGCGCCGCCTCTTTTCTTTTGGCAGCGTGTAATATTGATCGACGATTTTTTCCGAAAGGCGGGCGATTTCTATACAGTCGGCGTCCGTTTCCGTAGGCAGGCCCGACATGAAGTAAAGTTTTATTTTGTCGAAGCCCGACTCGAACGCCATGCGGCAGCCGTCCAAAATTTCATCCTCGGTTAAATTTTTGTTTATTGCGTCGCGGAGGCGCTGGCTGCCGGCTTCGGGAGCGACGGTAAGCGAAGACTTCCGCACCCGCTGTGTTTTTTCAAGCACGGCAAGGCTTTCGGCGTTGGCGCGCAGCGAGGGCAGCGAAATATTTACGCGGCGCGGCTGCGTGTATTCGAGCAGTCTGTCCGCAAAAGGCAAAAAATTTGAGTAGTCGCTCGCGGAAAGAGAGGCGAGCGATATTTCTTCGTAGCCGGTGCAGTCTAAAATGTTTGCCGCTTGCGCAAACAATGTGTCAGGGCTGCGTTCGCGCATGGGCCGGTATATGTAGCCCGCCTGACAAAAGCGGCATCCGCGCGCGCATCCGCGCGCCAGCTCGACAACCGCGCGGTTGTGTACGGCTTCGATTAGGGGAACGAGCGGTTTGCACGGAAAATGGGCCGCGTCCAAATCCGCGGCGTAAACTTTTTTTACAACCGCTCCTTCTTTTTTTAAAGATGGGACATATACGCCGTCCAAACCGTTAATTTTATGCAAAAATTCGCGCCGTTTCCCGCCGTTTTTTTTGTGCTCGGCATACAGGCTGAGTATGTTGACCAACACAGTTTCGGCTTCGCCGATGTAAAAAAAATCAAAAAAATCCGCAAGCGGCTCGGGGTTGCAAACGCAAGGGCCTCCCGCGCATACCAGCGGATTTTTATCGTCTCTGTCTGAGGCAAGTAGCGGGACATGAGCCATGCTCAGCATTTCGAGCGCGTTTGTCGCGCCGAGCTCGTACTGCATCGTAAACCCCAAAAAATCGAAAACGCCGAGCGGGCTGTCCGTTTCGAGCGAACACAGCGGGTCAGGCCTGTAATCTGTCCACGGCATAAAAGCGCGCTCGCAGTAAAATCCGCTTTCGGCGTTTAACATCGAATAAATTATTTGCATACCCAGATGGCTCATGCCCACCTCGTATACGTCGGGGAAGCAAAATGCGAAACGAACCGCCGCCTCGCGCGGATTTTTTTTTGAAATATTTATTTCATTGCCGATATATCTTCCGGGTTTTTCGGTTTGCAAAAGAATTTTTTTTTCTGTCATGCAATCTCTTTTCATAAAAATTATTCCGTCTGATAATAATGAAATCCGATTGAAACAGCAAGCGCGCAGTCCGCCGCTTGTGCCACGCAATGCTAAATGATATAAATTATTTAAGTGCCGGAGTAATTATTCCGAAGAGGGTCGTTTATGACAGACATAAAAAAAATCGTGATAACGGGCGGGCCGTGCGGCGGCAAATCGACGGCTTTGAGCCGAATAGAAAAACGTTTTTCGAGCCTCGGCTATCATGTCATGTTCGCAAGCGAAACCGCGACCGACATGATAACGGGCGGCGCGGTGCCGTGGATGGGCTGCAACGTCGAATTTCAAGCCGCGCTTATGACAATACAGCGAAAAAAGGAGCAGGTGTACGCACAGTGGGCAGCTCAGTCGGGCTGTCCGCGTGTGCTTTTGGTTTGCGATAGGGGTTCGCTCGACAACAGGGCGTACATGACGGGCCGCGAGTTCGCGAAGGTTGCGGAAATGCTCGGGACAAACGAAATCGAGCTGCGCGACAATTACGACGCGGTTTTTCATTTGGTTACGGCGGCAAACGGCGCGGCACAATTTTACACGACCGCGAACAACACGGCGCGAAAAGAGTCTCCGGCGGAAGCGGCCGCGCTTGACGACAAGCTGGTCGCCGCGTGGACAGGTCATCCGCATTTGCGCGTGATAGACAACTCGACGGGCTTTGACGAAAAAATTTCGCGGCTGCTCGGCGAAATCGCGGGATTTTTGGGCGTGCCCGAGCCGTATGAGATCGAGCGCAAGTTTTTGATAGTCTGTCCGGATTTGGAAATGCTCGAGAAGATGCAAAACTGCAAAAAAGTGGACATCATCCAAACATATCTGCGGCCCGAAGGCGCGGGCGAAGAAATCCGAGTGCGCCAGCGCGGCGCGGGCGGGCATTATATTTTTACCGAAACGTTAAAAAAACGAGTGACCGACGTCAAACGCATAGAGACGGAGCGGCGGCTGACGCGCGACGAATACCTCGCCATGCTGATGAACGCAGACACCAATTTGAAACAAATAAGAAAGACCCGCTATTGTCTGAGTTTTTCAAACCAGTATTTAGAAGTGGACGTTTATCCTTTTTGGAAAAACAAAGCGATCCTTGAAGTGGAACTGACCGATGAAAACCAAAAAATAATTTTTCCGCAATTTTTAAAAATTATTAAAGAAGTGACCGGCGACGAGCGGTATTTCAACCGTTCGCTCGCAGAAAAAATTCCCGAGGAGGATGATGAAGATGATAAGGCGTAAAGACGAACGATTGGCAGTAATAAACGAAAATATGCGCGGCGGAAACGGAAGCGTGGCATTGAAACACATCGCAAACAAGGACGAACTGAACGAAAAGGGGCGGCTTTATTCGCACATTTTACTCGCGCCCGGCTGTTCGATAGGCTACCACGTGCATGAAAACGAAACGGAAATATATTACATTCTGTTTGGCAAGGCAGCTTACGACGACAACGGAACGGCGGCCGAGCTTAATGCGGGTGACGTGACGTTCACGCCGAGCGGCGAAGGACATTCGATAGCGAACGCGGGCGAAGAAGACCTGGAACTTGCGGCTTTGATTTTGTTTTCATGATCCGGTGAGCAGCGTATTTAAAAACAGCCGCATGCTTGAAGCAAGGTCGTCGCGGCCGCCGAGCCGCAATCTGACGTTTTTGCCGTTTTGTTTTTTGCTTCTCCTTATTTTTTTTGCCGTTTCATGCGGCAGTAAAGAAGCGGACGAAAAGCCGCCGCTTGTGACAATCGAAAGCGGCGCGGACCGCGCCGACGACTTGAGCGTGAAGCTCGAAATCGTATGGAACTATTGGTATATGCAAATTGAACAGCCGAGCGACAGCCCGCTTATCGTTTATTTAAACGAACGCTTCAACGTGAGCGCAAGCTGCAGGCCCGCGAGAGTCGCAACACGAATCGAAACACAAATCGAAGAAGCGGCAAACGGCTGGCTGCCCGATATTTTCGAAGTGTTTGCGGATTGGGACATATTGACTGCGGCGGGCGGTATGCGCCCGATACCGAGGCACATGGTTGAAACGTACGCGCCGAGGTACGCAATGCTTTTAAACGATGAAAACGAGTGGGACAAAATTTCGGCGAGGCGCAACGGCTTCCCCAACGCGAGTGAGGGCGACATAGCTTTTTTGCCCGGTTATTGCACGGCGGCAGGGATACTCGGCGGCTATTCGGTTTATAAATGGGACCTGCTGCGCGAAGCGGGAATAATACCGAACGGCGAGGTTAACGAAATACATAAAAACGTATTTTTTTGCGCGGAGCCGTTTACGTTTGACCAATTTCAAATAATTATCGAAAAGGTTTTGCCGTTGATGCCGGGCGGCCGCGCCTTTTCTTTAACGGGCGACTGGATCATTGACCGCGAAAAGGATTTGTTCCCGCTGTGGGGGATGTTCGGCATAGGCGGCGATTTCGTTGAAGAGGACGGGAATGTCGTGCCCGTTTACGCAAGCAGGCAGTACCGCGCGTTTTTGGAGTTTGTTATTGAGCGGGCGCGGCGGCACGGAATTTTTATTATTGACGAAGAGTCAAAGGAGTACGGCGCAAACGCATTCGCACCCTTGGCGGTTTGGTTTTCGAAAACGCTTCCCAAGCAGCCGGGTTACGGATTTACAAATTTCATGTCCGAAATAAATTCGATGCCGCGTACTATGAACGGCGTTTTTTTAGTTGTGCCGCCGGAAATAAATATTTTCAGCAAGCATGAGGCGGCGCCCGTCAACGGCGGCAGATATTTTACAGACGAAAAATTTGCGGTGGGCTCGCAGGTATCGGACGAAAAACTTGCGCGGCTGCTGACCATGTTTGACGAGCTGACCTTCGACGACGAAGTATACTGGGCCGCGGAAATGGGCATCGAGGGTGTGCATTATGATATGCAAGGAAGGAACTCCGAAGGAGTTCCTGTGCAAGGAAGGAACTCCGAAGGAGTTCCTGTGCAAGGAAGGAACTCCGAAGGAGTTCCTGAGCAAGGAAGTGAAGCGGACTTAGGCATGAACAGATTGGACGGCGGTCCGGTTGACTACGTGGGCCGCTTCTATACGAACGTGCGCCCGGAAGAACCTTATTTTCGGATCCGCCGCCTGCTTGGCGCGGAAGTTACGAATATTCTCGCCCTTCACGCAGCGGGAACGGGCAGCGAAATAATTACGCCCGCTTACCGCGCAAAAAAAGATCGCGCCCTTTCGGACGCGCTGTCGGATTTTTATTTAATAAATAATCGTGAAGACATTTGCCAAGCGGTGCAAAATTATTATTACGGAGTCGTTGCAGACGGCAGCCGCACCCTTGCCGAATGGGATTTGTACATAAACGAATTGGACGGCCTCGGCTTGCGGGAGCTGATCGAAATTTATACGGAGCATATGGTTTTAATTAAGTAGGGACGAACTGTGTTCGTCCCTACGATTCCGCATTAAATAAATTCGAAACGCAATCAATCCGCTACACATCAAACCTCTAAAGCTCATAAATTTTTTGCAGCAGATTCAAGCTTGTCTCCCTTTCTTCTTCCGTTTCGGCAAATTTATAATTTTCGACATACCTATAGCCGAGGCTCATGATTATCCTGTCGCGCAGATGCAAATCATTTACCTGCGGTATGCCGGAATGCTCGTTGAAGCCTTTTAAATACGCGGGCACGCATGCGCGGCAGTATTCGTGCATTTTTTCCGCGTCTATGTCGTCCGAAATCAACTGTGCGACGTCTTCACCTAAATAGCCGAAGCCTGTCGTGTCCCAGTCGAGCAAAAATATTTTTTCGTCCGTGTAAATTATGTTCGTAATCCAAAAATCTTTGTGGCACAGGACAACGGGCAGCGTCTCTATTTTTTCCCACAGGCTTTCGGAATTTTTATCCGTTTCGATTATCATTTCGCATATATGCTTAGGCAGCGGGCAAGCATCATTGTGCAATGTGCAATTGTCATTCTGAGCCGCAGGCGAAGAATTTTCAAGACCCTTCGCAAGCTCAGGGTGACAAACACTGAATGTAAAATTGTCATTCTGAGCCGCAGGCGAAGAATTTTCAAGACCCTTCGCAAGCTCAGGGTGACAAACACTGAATGTACAATTGTCATTCTGAGCC
>WRDG01000029.1 GCA_009783525.1 Defluviitaleaceae bacterium
AAGCAGTACGCAAGGTTGAGCTGACGAAGTGCGGCGCGAAAATAGCCGTACATAATTGCTATATTTAAGTGCCGGAGTAATATATCACGGAATTTTATATCGGGCTTCAATGAATACTAAATGGGAATCCAATAAACCCGGTTGAAAATTTTTAATCCTTTCGAACGCACCAACGAAAGATAAAAAATTTGACGAAGATAAAAAAACACCGAAAATGTTTCTGTGCAATGAAGAAAAGCGAAAGTATTTCTGTGCAATGAAGAAACACCGAAGATGTTTCTGTGCAATGAAGAAAAGCGAAAGTATTTCTGTGCAATGAAGAAACACCGAAAATGTTTCTGTGCGCGGAGTTTATAAGAGCTCCCTTGAGGTAACCCAATAAACCCGTTCTCGAAAAAAAATGAAAGAGGCTTAACATGGGTTTGTTATGTTTATTCTTCGGACACAGATGGGATTGCTATAAATGCCAAAAGTGCGGCAAGATGAGAAAAAAGGAACAGCATGATTGGGACGGCGGCAAATGCGTAAAGTGCGGTATGCCGAAAAGAGATTTTGATTTAAAAATCAAGGTTTTTAAAACAATGATCATAATTGCTTTGACATATAACGACTGTGTAAAGTTCGGGTTTTCGTGTACGGACGGTTACGGCGTGCGCGGCGAGATTCAAATGATCAGGGAGGAATACGGCAGCGAAGGCATTGACCGTTTGCTTGAAGCAGTCCATGATAAAAATGAAGACAACTTGCATTTCGTATCGTTTGTAAATGAATCGTGGCCGGAGCTGTTCGAAAATTGCGGCTCGGTTGATTCATAAGGAGCCGCAAGAAATTTCGCGCATAAAAAACCTTGGGTTTTTTATGTTTGAACGGATTTATTTTTTCGTCGGTTCGAAAAAAAAAGTATATGTTTCCGCCGTGTTTAAAGCAGCTCGCGCAATGAACGGCGTCTGCGTTTGTATTTAATTTACATCACGCAATTAATGAAGGGCTCCGCGTATTCCCTTAGGCAAAAAAATGAAGGAGGTGCAGTATGGGTTTGATATGTTCAATCTTCGGACACAGATGGGACTGTTATAAATGCCGGAAGTGCGGCAAAAAAAGAGAGAAGGAGCAGCATGACTGGGACGGGTGCCTGTGCAAAAAATGCGGAAAAATTATTACGTACGGAGGGGCGCATGTTTGGAACGGGTGTACCTGCACCAGATGCGGATGGAATAAAGACGCGGATCATCTGTACGCGAAGGTGAGCGGCGCCTGCGAAACTGTATGCTCGGTCTGCGGCAAGACGGGCGAAAAACAGCATATGCAGCATGACTGGGACGGCGGCAAATGCGCAAAGTGCGGCATAACGAAAAAAGATTTTGAATTGATAGTCAAGGTTGCGGAAACAATGGAAAAAATGGGTATGACATATAACGACTGCGTCAGGTCCGGTTATTCATATACGGACGGTTACGGCGTGCGCGGCGAGATTCAAATGATCGGGGAGGTGTACGGCAGCGAAGGCTTTGAGCGACTGCTTGAAGCAATCCGGGCTGAAAGCGAAGCTTACGGGCATTTCATGACATTCGTAAAAGAATCGTGGCCGGAGCTGTTCGAAAATTGCGGCTCGGTTGATTAATAGGGAGCCGTCTGAAATTTCGCGCCGCACTTCGCGCGGAAACTCCGAAGGAGTTTCCTCTTTACAGCTCAACGCACATAAACACCTTCGGTGTTTCTTCCCTGCACTTAAATCACCTTCGGTGTTTCTTCCCTGCACAAAAATCACCTTCGGTGTTTCTTCATTCATGCGTACTGCTTGATTAGCTTCCATGTCCGGCGCAAAAATATCGCGTACTCCTCTTGCCATATTTAAGCGCCGGAGTAATAATTTGATGAATAACTGCATTCCGCATTTTGCGTTTCGAAAAAACCTTTAAAATTTTTCTGAAAGAAAAATTTTCAAAGCCGGGATTTTCTTCGCGCAAAATCAAATTAATTATCAAATTTTTATAAAAAAAATATCGAGGAGTTTTTAAATGGACTTTACGGATTATTTTAAGCAATATCCGGGCAACGACGGGCGTTTCGGCGAATACGGCGGCGCGTATCTGCCGCCGGAGCTTGTGCCCGCGTTTGAGGAAATCGATTTGGCGTACCGCACCATATGCCGCTCGGCGAAATTTATCGCGGAGCTGCGGCGCATCCGCAAGGAGTTTCAGGGCAGGCCAACGCCCGTATACCACTGCGAGCGTTTGAGCAACCTGCTCGGCACCTGCCAGATTTATTTGAAGCGCGAGGACCTGAACCACACGGGCGCGCACAAGCTCAACCACTGCATGGGCGAGGGGCTGCTCGCAAAATTTATGGGCAAGAAGCGGCTCATAGCGGAAACCGGCGCAGGCCAGCACGGAGTCGCGCTCGCGACTGCCGCGGCGTTTTTCGGTTTGGAATGTGAAATTCATATGGGCGAGGTTGACATCGCCAAGCAGGCGCCAAACGTGACGCGCATGAAAATTTTGGGCGCGAAGGTCGTACCGGTTTCGCACGGGCTCAAAACTTTAAAGGAAGCGGTCGATTCCGCCTTTAACAGCTACGCGGAAAATTACCGGGATTCCATTTACTGCATAGGCAGCGTTGTGGGCCCGCACCCGTTCCCGATGATCGTGCGCGATTTTCAAATGGTGGTCGGCATCGAGGCGCGAGAGCAGTTTTTGGAAATGACCGGCTTTCTGCCGGAGGCGGTGGCGGCCTGCGTTGGCGGCGGCAGCAATTCGATGGGGCTGTTCGCGCCGTTTATCGCGGACGCGGGCGTCGAGCTGTACGGCGTCGAGCCGATGGGCACGGGCGAGGCGACGGGCGAGCACGCGGCAAGCATCACGTTCGGCGGCAAGGGAGTCATGCACGGCTTCGAAAGCCTCATGCTACAGGACGCCGCGGGCGAACCCGCGCCCGTGTATTCGATAGCGAGCGGCCTCGACTATCCGAGCGTGGGCCCAGAACATGCTATGCTGCACGACATGAAGCGCGTCAATTATGTTTCCGCAAGCGACGAAGAGGCGCTTGAGGCGTTTTTCAAGCTGTCGCGCTTCGAAGGGATCATCCCCGCGATAGAGAGCGCGCACGCCGTCGCGTTTGCGATGCGGATGGCGCGCCGCGGCGAAACCCGTTCGGTTTTGGTCAACTGCAGCGGGCGCGGCGACAAGGACGTCGATTTTATTTCAGAAAAATACGGTTACGGCGAAAAATATCTATAAAAAATTCGTATGTATGTTTTATTTTTAAAACGTAAACAAAAAATTCCGCGGCATTAAACATCAGCCGATTTTTATTCGTTAATTACTAACCCGCGTTTATAAAAGATAAACCGCGGCGCAAAAAATCGATGTGTTAATTGTTTTAGTATTCGATGATTAACTAGATTTTGCTCGAGAAAAATTCCGGCAGTAGGGGATTTTTCGAAGTGCAAAATCGGCATTTTGCAGTTAATCATCAAATACTTTGCAAAAAAAAGGAGCGGCTCTGTTGAACCGCTCCTTTGCATTTAACCGCTGTTTGCCGCGGCCGTTTGCAGTTGATTAAATTAATTTGAAATCTTTTATGTTGCTGCCGTTGCCCTTGATGTCGTATTGCAATTTAAAGCCCGCAAGCTCGTGGCTCGCCGCAAATTTGAACACGCCGTCGAGGTTGGCGTTGTTGCCTTCAAGCGCGACCGCGAAATTTTTGACAACGGTCGTGTTGTTAGACATCTTTGTCGTGACCGAGAAGGTCAGCGTCCAAACTCTGCTGTTTTTAGAAGTTTCGACAATGCTGATAAATTTTGCGTTCGAATAGCCTACGATGCTTACGCATACGCAGGGGTCTTTACCGCATACTTCGCATTTGTCGTCTTCTTCGCATACACACGGGTATTCGCCGCAATCGATGCACGGCACAACCGTAAGGGTAAAGGAAGCTTCGACAGGGAAATCTTCAACAAACAACACAACGTTAATTCCGTCTTCAATAAAGCCGCTGCCTTGTAAAGCAAGCAATTTTAAACCTTCGGCAGTTATTGTAAATATTATTGAACCCGGACTGATTACATAGTGTATGCCGTTAATGAAATTTAGTTCTGCAAACGTTAAGCCGTTGATTGAGCCTTCGATGCCATTTTCGTATTCTGCGCTGAAATCTACATTTGAAATTTTAATTACCAACGTTGCTTCATCGTCAAGAACCACTTCGATTTCAGATACTTCGTCATCGCCATCGACAAATACGATTGCAGGAAGCGGCGTCGGTGTCGGTGTCGGTACTTCGCATGTGCAGTCGTCTTCAAGCTCGCCGCAGACGTCGCAGTATACGCATACGCAAGGATCTTCGCCGCAGACATTGCACGGGTCTTCGTCTTTACATTCGCAAACGGCTTCGCCGCAGTCTGAACAGTAAACAAGCACTATGTCAACTTTATCGAAGAAGAAAGGCACGCTTCCGTTCGGACCCCATGCATATATGCGCGCCGTGCGAAGGTCGTTGGCGGGCAGCGTAAACGTGACTTCGTGGTGAGCCCAAACCGTGCTTGTAAACTCGGGCACTCTTATGTGCGGCTCGCCTTCGATGCCGACTGCGGTAAACGCAAGCCCTATTTCGTAATAATTGCTTTCAATACCCAGCCTGCCCCATGCGCTTAAAGTGTATGTCGCGCCGGGGATAAGGTTGTCTGTGTCGAGAGCCTGGCCGGTATAGTCATGGCCGGCCATGAGTTCCGCGCAGTCGGTCAAGTCGTGTGAACCGCCCTGCACGAGGCGGAGCCCGCCGAAATTATGCCAGGGGCTCAAACCGTTCGCAAAATCGCCGTTGACAATGATGGGGAAAATAAACCTTTTGATCGGCAGCGTCAGCGTGCCGCGCGAATCGGCCCAAACAAGCTCGCCGAACCATGACAAGTTGGTGGGTTTGGTGCCGTCTACGCGGTCGATTTCCCAGCCCCAGCCGCCGGTAACGCCCGGTTTGTTGCGGTCTACAACCGACATATTGTCGTTTGACCAATCCCAGTACAAGCGGCCGACATTGTACTGCAGGCCTACCGTGTAAACGTTCATGGTCGATTTGTGCGTGGTGAGGTCGCCCCATACCGCGCCGTATTCGCCGAAGTTGATCATGAGGCCGCGCGCGTAGCAGTCTTTGACGAAATTTTCCATGCGAAGCAAATCTGCCCAGCCGTAAGGATGCAGGGCGTATAAAATTTTGCCGTGCTTGGCGTCAAGCTCCCTGCCCTTGTTAAGGATGAAGCTGCCGGGGCCGTCCGGGTCGTTTTCGTTATAGGCGCTTTGGCCGTAGTGGTTTTCGTTAATGCAAATCAAGTTGTTTATGTCCGCTTCTTTTAACGCGGTCAGTATGTAGTCGTGGATGTAAAACTGCACGTCCACGTCAAACTGATGCGAATATCCCGCGGGATATGTTTTTCCGTTTTCTGCAAACAGGAAATTTTTCCATGCGGTAAACCATGCGTCGCCGTAGCTTGTAAGCACGGTGGGTTCGTTAAGCAGGTTGATCCAAACATATGGGTTGTCTTTATATTTTGTGGCGATACGCACCCATTCGGCCGCGAAATCCACCAGGTTGACCGGGTAACCGTCGCGGCTGCCGTTAAGCGGGCCGTTTTGGGTAAAGTCAGGATAAAAATTGCTTAACGGGTCGTGCATCTCAAGCATGCACACAATGCCCTTGGCGGTAAATGCCTCGACAATTGCGTCGATGTCGTCGTAGTGCCAGTGGCGGTTTTGCACGTTCGGGTGGTTGAAGTGCTGCGTCATAACCACGCGGATGGTGTTGAACTGCCAAATGTCTGCAATCAGGTTAAGGTCTTGCAATACGGAGGACGAGTCTCTTCCGTTGCGCCCGCCCCACATTGCGTTGCCGTTTACGTTGACGCCAAGGGGAATAAACACTTCGCCGTTCGGGTCAATAATGGCGGGGTCGCCTGTGGTGGGGTTGATGCCGATGTAGAAATGCTCCTGCCCGGAAACCGTGGCGGTATACGTATAGCTAAAGCCGTCGTAGCTGACCACTATCGGGTATGTGCCTTTGGTGTTTTTGTCGAACGCGCTGGAATCTATCATGGCTGCGGTGGCAGTAATAACTTCGCTGTCGCCGTTGCGCTTTTGATAGAAGAAAGCGGTGCCGGTAAAATCAAACTCTTCGCCTTCCCAGTAGAGGGTCCTGTTTGCGTGCGCTTTGGGGGCGATTGCCACCGGATCAAGGCCGCCTTCCATTACGAGCACGTCGATTGAAAACGGAATGCCGAGATACGTGAGTGAAACGGTTTGCATGCCGTCCGCGAACGGATCGTAGCCGCTTACCGTCAAGCCGTCCATGTCGTTTGTTACGTTAATGGTGGCGACGTACTCCACGCTTGCGTAACCCACGCGGAGTATAAGTCCGTTAAGGTTAAGCGCCTGCCCCGTGTCGTAAGTGTTTATAAACGGAGGCTGTGCGACTGAAACGCTGTTCGCCTTTAATTCAATCAACTCCATGTCGCTTAAATAATGCGTCCTTGCGTTGCTTTCCGCTGACATGACATAAATGCCCGCCGTGGCGTACGCGGGCGGCATGGTGAAAATATGCTGGCCGTACTGCCAGTTAGTCGTGTTGTTAAGCGTAGTCATCATAAATGTTTCGTTTGAGGATATAACCTGCGCCGCCGTTTGATAGCGCGCGCCGAAGTTGAAACCGAACGCCGAATCGGCTTTGTACAGACCGCGCAGCATATATGTGGTGTTGGGTTTGACGAGTGCTGCTATGTCGTGAGTAAGCCCTGCGCTCCAAGGTCCGGTCGCGTTGAGCCTAAGCCCGGGCGAGCGGTAGCCGAAATTGTTGTTATCCGGTTCGATGTTCCAGCCCCACCAGCCGGAAAAATCGAAAACGAAAGTTTTGTTTGCGTATTCTATTTCCGGTATGACCGGCAAAGCGGCCGGCGGCGGAGTGGGGGTGGGATCCGGTGTTGTAATCGGGGTGGGTGTTGCGGCCGGTGTAGGCGTGGGCGCAACAACAGCGCCGTCGTAAACTTCTATTTTTACTTCGGCGATGTATAGCGTGCCGCCGCCGCCGTCAAGCCTGATGTTTACGCCGGCTGCCCCCCACAGGGGATTATACTCGGCGCGGAACACCACGGAGGCAACCGTCCATTGTTCGTTGGTGGTTAGCGCCACAAAGGAACCTGCCGCCTGGCTGCCGCTCCAGCCGTAGCTTGCGCCCGCGGAAGCGTTTGCAAGCGTACCTACTGCGCGGTAGGTTACATGCAGCTGATACAGCTCGCCGCCCACCATAGGTGCGCGGTAGTTATGGAAATTTTTAAAGCCGACAGCCGGAACAACCAACACGTTGCCGAATGTGGCGTCGTTTATAAAATACATATTTTGTCCGCCGTCGTCGGACCAGTACATCCAATCGAGCCAGTCATTCGGGCCGAACTGCGAAGTGTCCGCAAAGTTTCCGTTCGGCAGAAGGTTCGGCTTGCCCGGGTCGGGGTTTGTAGTTGGAAGCGGGGCGGGCGTTGGCGTGGGTACTATCGGCTCTTCGGGCAGTGAGATTACAAACAGCTCGATCTTGTCGATGTTCAAATCATATAGCGGCTCAATGTAAAACCGCGCGTTTGTTGTGTTTTCAAGCACGGTAAAAATAAGTTCGAACGGTTGGAACTCGTTGGTTGTCGTTCCGGCCGTTTTTGTGTTGGTATGGTCTTCGCCTTCTGAGTAATCCAGATTGGCCGGCACTCCGAAGCGCACCTGATGGCCGCCGTCGCGGGTTGCCGCGTACACGACCATTTTGTATGTGCCGCCGAGGACAACGATACTGTTAAGGACGCTTAACCTGGACATTCCTACAGCCCATTGCCCGCCCTGCAGGCGCAGGCTTGAAGACGCGCCGGGCGCGTAAAATGCCGTGTCGATTGAAACTTCGCCCCAATAGGCAAAACCGTTTTGGCGGTTTATTACCTCATTATAGTTGCTTTCCGTAAGCGACCATATCGGGTCGTCTTTGGGATCGACTATCGGGGGCTCGGGCAGTGAGATTACAAACAGCTCGATTTTGTCGATGTTAAGGTCGCCGATCGGCTCCACATAAAACCGGGCGCTTGTGGCGTTTTCCTGCACGGTGAATACAAGTTCAAAAGGCTGGAACACATTGGTTGTTTGCCCGACCGTTTGAGTGTTGGCATGGGATTCGTCGCCGCCGTCAAGTCTTGCCGGTACTCCGAAACGCACATGATGTCCGCCGTCGCGGGTTGCTGCGTGCACAACCAATTTGTAGGAGCCGCCGGGGACAATAATAGTGTCTAACACATTTACGCGTTCCATTCCCACGCTCCATTGCGAACCTTGCAGGCGCAGGCTCGAGGATGCACCGGGGGCGTAAAACTCCGTGTCAATTGAACCGGCGCCCCAATGTGCAAAGCCGTTTTGGTAACCTAAAACCTCATTGTAATTGCTTGCCGTAAACGACCAAATCAAGTCGCCCGGCTGTGGCTGGGCCGCGCTTGCGGTTACGGGGGCAATCAGGCCGAACAGCATCGTAAGCGTCAGCGTGAAAGCCAAAATCTTTCTTTTCATACTCTGTTTCCCCTCCAAGGTTATTTTGCCTCTTTTCGCTTGGGGTTGAGGTTCCCCGTGCAAAGAAACACCGATGGTGTTTCTTCATTGCACAGAAACACCGATGGTGTTTCTTCATTGCACAGAAACACCGATGGTGTTTCTTCATTGCTGTGCGGCGCCGAAAAAAACATTCTTCGGGAGTTTGTTTAAATAAAACATTTAATTAAAACTGCCCCGAAAAAAAAACACCTTAGTATCATTATACAGGCGTATTTGACAATGTCTTACCATACCTTTGCTCATTTTTTTAACATTTTTTTATTTCGATTAGAATGCAATGTATTCCAAGTAATGCAAAGCATTCCAAACAGCCGTTCAGTGATTTGCAATTAATCATCGAATACATAATGCTTGGCGGGCGGTCGTCAAAAGATAAAAAAAAACGGGATCCCGAACGAAACATACATAATGACGAAAAAAATCGTGTTAATAATTACGTAAAATAAAAATTCTTTGAAGCGGCCGCGTTCGGAATAGTGAGACTTGATTTTTTTTAGAAAAGATAAGGGACGCAGGAGATCCCAAGTATTGAACCGTATGACCCGGCCCAAATATATGCCGACCACTATTAAAAAGATGATTCCGACGCCGCTGAAAAACAGCGCCGCATAATTCGAAGCCGTGAGCGCCTGCGGATCAAAAACAACCAAAAAGGAAAGCTGGATGATCACAATATTTGCCAATGTGTTTACGATCCCGGATAAAGCAAATGAAAGAACGGAGACAATATCATACCAAATGGGAACTTCCTTTTCGTCCGTCGATCTGTGGTTTAAGTTAAGCTCCGTTATCAGATAGCCCGCGTTAGGCAAAAACAGCAGCCAAACCAACAGGCCGGCAAAGTAAATGACATAGGCCGGCGCAAGTAAAAATTCGATTTCCGCATAAACCCTTAGTATTGAAAGCGCTAAAAAAATAAGGATATTCGCCGCTAAAATTAAAAGCGGCAAAACGGAAAGCACAAAATTTTTAAGCATGGGCCTGTAAACTTTTACCTTGAAAATTTTAGGGCGTATGCTGATAGTAATGTAGGCAAACAAATTTAACAGCAGTATCCCCAAAAACAATGATAAAAAATTCATTATGATCTTCCTTTAAAAACATGGATTCGCAAGGGAACATCCGTAAACTTATAATTAGTTGTCATTAATGAAAAAAGCGTTCAAGCGGCGCAGGTATCATCAAAACACCGATTCGGGGTTGAACTGCCTTACAACTTCCGTCATCTCTATTTTTATTTTTTCCGCTTCCGGCTCGTCCCAAAGATTTGTTTTTTCGCCCGGATCCGAAGCGAGGTCGTACAGCTCGCCGCGCGTTTCGCCCCGGTACAGCACAATTTTGTGCCGCTCGCTTCTTGCCGCGACCATAAAGTCTGCGCCGTGCCAGACATTGTCGCGCCCGTGCTCGGCGAAAATATATTTTCGGCCCGTGTTGCCGGCAAGATCCAAGGGCTCCGCGTCCCACGCGGGCTTTTTTATTTGCGCATAATCAAGCAGCAGATCCGCCGCGTCCATCTGCTGCGCGAGCGCGGTGTGCTTCGTGCCGGGTTTGATGCGGCCGGGGGCGCGGATTATCATAGGCACGCGCAGTATTTCGTCGTACATCGTCCATTTTTGAATATGGCCGTGGTCGCCCGTGCAGTCGCCGTGGTCCGACGTGAACATCACGACGGAATTTTCGAGCAGCCCCTTTTCTTGCAACGCATCCATGATTTGCCCAACCTTTTCGTCGATGAGCGTCATGTTGGCCGCGTAATGGCGGCGCAGACGCTGCAGCGCGCCGCGGCTCGGGCGTTTTTGCCAGCGGATCGCGTCGTGGTTGCCTGTGATCATTTCGGTTCGGTAAATATCGTGGACGGGCGGCTGGCAGCGCAGTTCCTCTTCGGTTACGTTCGGCAGGGGCAGCTCCGCGTCCGCGTACATGTCAATATACCTCTGCGGCGGGTCGTAGGGCGGGTGCGGGCCGGGGAAGCCTATTTGCAAAAAAAGCGGCCTGTCCGGCTCGGGTTCATACTCGCCGATAATTTTTAACGCCATGTCTCCGGTGAAAACATCGGGGTGGAAGCGTTCTTCGAGCGGCCACTCGTATGCACCGAGCGCTTCTTCATAACTCGGATAATTTTTTTTGTATGAATCGCGGCCCGGCTTTTCCTGCCCGTTGAACAATAAAAATTTGTCCCATTCGTCGAACAGGCGGCGCTCGATATTTTGGCGCGGCCTGTCTTTGTTTTCCACCACGAACCGCTGATGGAAGCCGCAGTCCGCGTCGTAGGGCACCGTGTGCATCTTGCCCGCGTTTACGCAGCAATAGCCCGCGCCGCGCAGGCTCTCGACCCACGAATGCGTCCAGCCGTGCCCGTTTGTGTACACATTGCCGCCGTGCGGGTACAGCCCGTTAAAAAAGCTGAAGCGCGACGGCACGCATGAGGGCGCGGCGCAAAAGACGTTGGTGCAGCAGGCGCCCTCGGCCTTCATGCGGTCGAGGTTTGGAGTGAAGGCGAAGCTGTCGAAGCGCTGCTGATCCGTGATTATTAAAATTATGTTCGGGCGGTTTGAATTTTTTAGGTTCATTGTTATTCCTCTTTCTATCCGGCGCGCCGGGGGCGTTATTTCGACGTTTTCGATGGGGATCACCCCCGCGTGCTTTCTATCCGGCGTGTAGGGGCGGCGCCTTGCCGCCCGTGCAATTGTCATTTTGAGCCGCAGGCGAAGAATCTTTAAAACCCTTCGGGGAGTTTACCCTGAGCGTGATAAGATTCTTCGCCTTCGGCTCAGAATGACTAACGAAACAATTGCACAGCAGCATTGCAGGCGTCGCTGTTGGGTTTGCGAATGTCATTCTGAGCCGCAGGCGAAGAATCTTTAAGACTCTTCGGGGAATTTACCCTGAGCGTGATAAGATTCTTCGCCTTCGGCTCAGAATGACATGCCTTCGGCTCAGAATGACATGCCTTCGGCTCAGAATGACATGCCTTCGGCTCAGAATGACATGCCAGCGGCTCGTGGTGACATGCCTGCGGCTCAGAATGACATGCCTTCGGCTCAGAATGACATGCCAGCGGCTCGTGGTGACACGCCTTCGGCTCAGAATGACACGCCTTCGGCTCGGGGAGACAAACAAAACAATTGCACAGCAACATTGCGAGGCGTCGCGCCGTGCGGCATTTGCAAGCGATGATATAGTATAATTTGTTTGCAAATCAATGCTAAAAAAATTAAAAGGCGGTTATGTATGTCAAAACATTCTTTGCATTTCATCGGCAACGCGCACCTCGACCCCATTTGGCTTTGGCGGTGGCAGGAGGGCTTCGCGGAGGTAAAGGCCACGTTCCAATCCGCAATCGACCGGATGAAAGAATATCCGGACTTCGTGTTCACTTGTTCGAGCGCGCAGTATTACAAGTGGGCGGAAGAAAACTGCCCGGAGATGTTTGAAGAGATCAAAAAGTTCGTGGCTAACGGGCAGTGGCAGATCACCGGCGGCTGGTGGGTTCAGGCGGACACGAACATCCCGAGCGGCGAAGCGCTCGCAAGGCACGGCCTCTACAGCCAAAGATATTATTTGGAAAAGTTCGGGGTCATGTGCAGGGTCGGCTACAACGTGGACTCGTTCGGGCACAGCATAGGGCTGCCGCAGATATTAAAAAAGAGCGGCATGGACTTTTACGTGTTTAAAAACCCGGGCAAAAAAGAATTTCCGTACCTGTTCGATTGGGTGGGCGCGGACGGCACGAGCGTGACGACGTTCCGCATACCGGATCAGTACATGAGCTGGGACGGGTATCTTCATTGGAATAAAAACCCCCGCGGCACGGAGCTGCGGCACAAGGCGGAGCGGGCTTTTAACATCGCAAACGAAATAGGCGGCGACATGATGTGCTTCTACGGCGTGGGCAACCACGGCGGCGGCCCTACAATCGCGCATATAGAAACCATTTTGGAACTGCAAAAAGAACACGGAAAAGACGCGGTAAAATTTTCCGCGCCGGAGCAATTTTTTGATGCGGTAAGCGGGCAGGAGCTTCCCGTGTACGACAGGGAGCTTAACCACGCGGCAAACGGCGGCTATTCCGCAAACGCAAATTTAAAATCGAACAACCGCAAAAGCGAGCACCGCCTGCTCGAGGCGGAAAAATACAATGTGATGGCGCACATGCTTGTCGGCTGCGAACTTAAAACGGCGGAGCTTCGTGCCGCATGGGAAAACGTAATGCTCATCCATTTCCACGACGCGATCTGCGGCGTGTCAATCAAGCACGCATACCCGGACATTTACGAATTTTACGGCGAATCGCTTTCCGCCGCGGGCAAGGCGATGAACCACAGCCTGCAAAAAATTTCGTGGGCGGTTGAAACGCAAAGAAGCCCCGAAATCCGCAAAGACAAGGACGAAGACCTGCGCCTTTGGGAAAAGGAGGGCTTGGGCGCGCCCGTGGTCGTGTTCAATTCGCTCGGGTGGGACTACGAGGGGCCGCTTGAAGTGAACAAGACGGTCCGCAGAGCCGAGGACGGAAGCGGCGCTTCGCTTGAAATCCAGCATGTGCGCGGCTGCCACCATCAGGTTGACTTCGACAGCTGGCATACGGTGTTTGACGTGAAGGTGCCCGCGTTAGGCTACGCGACATACTGGATCTACCGCGACTGGGAAAAGCCGCTTGCCGCGCCGGAAACTTCGGGCGTCGACCCGTTCGTTTTAGAAAACGGCCTTGTCCGCATAGAATTTGAAAAACATTCCGGCTTTATTAAAAGATATTTCGACAAAGTAACGGAAACGGAGTTGACACGGGGCAAAAGCGCCGTGCCGCTTGTTATAGACGAGTATTACGCTAACAACTGGGGCGGCGACTTTTCGGACGTGAGCGCGCGTTTTTCGGACGCCGTGTTCGAGGTTTTAGAAACGGGTTCGATCAGGAAGCGCGTACGCGTCACAAGCTTTTACAACAAGTCCGAGGTGCGGCAGGATTTTATTTTGCACGAGGGCAGCAAAGACATCGAAGTGCGCGGCCGCGTAATGTGGCAGGAGCGTCATAAAATGCTAAAGATCGCGTACAGCCTTAACGCGGAAGAAACGGAAGCGGCGTTTGACGTGCCCTACGCCGCTGCGGTCAAGCCGACGGACGGCGGCGAGCAGTGCGGCGGCCAGTGGATGCAGGTGTACGGCAATCAAAACGGACAGCCCGCATCGCTTGCGATCATCAACGACAGCAAGTACGGCCACGAGGCGATAGGCGGCGAGCTCCGCATGACGATTGTGCGCAGCCCCATACATTCGGACGGCGGCCCGGAGTCGCGGCACGGCTTCTTCGAATACACCGACCAAGGGCTTTTCGAGTTTAAATACGCGGTCATTCCCGGCGCGGGCACGGCAAACCGCGCGGAGGTTATACGCAAGGCGTATCAGCTTAACGTGCCGCCGCAGCAGGTGATCGAAACGTATCACGCGGGGCCGCTCGCGCAAAACAGCCGGGGCGTTTGCGTAAGCGCGGAAAACATAGCCGTGACCGCGTTAAAAGAATCCGAAGACGGCAATGCGTTTATTCTGCGCTGCTGCGAAACCTGCGGGACGGAAACGGAAACAAAAATAGACCTGCCGCTGCTCGGAAGAAAATTAAATTTCCGAATAAAAAAATACGAGATAAAAACTTTTTATCTGCCGAAAAACGGCGGCGAAGCCCGGGAATGTAATTTGATAGAAATGTAATGCGCAAGGAAGAAACACCGAAGGTGTTTCTGTGCAAGGAAGAAACACCGAAGGTGTTTCTGTGCAAGGAAGAAACACCGAAGGTGTTTCTGTGCGAGGAAGAAAAACCGAAGGTTTTTCTGTGCAAGGAGTAAACACCTTCAATTATTTTATGCGAGATTAAAAACCTTCGGTTTTTCTGAGCAAGAAAGAAAAGCCGAAGGTTTTTTTTGCAAAGAAGAAAAGCCGAAAATATTTTTGTGCAAGGAGCTTACAGATGTTCTCAAAATAAAAAAAATCACTATGCAAAAAATTTTTTATAAATTTTATGCGGTTTTTATTCGTGATTCGATTGCATATTTTACAAAAAAATTGTATTATTAATGAATAGTGAATATTTAAGCAATTTTTTGTCAAGCCGACGGGCTGTTAAAAAAAGCTGCCTTCCGAGCACAAAAAAACCTTCGGTGTTTCTGTGCAGGTGAAAAACACCTTCGGAGTTTCAATGCGGTATATTAAAGGGAGATGAGGGTATGTAAAGAAACGGCGATTGTAATATTGAATACGCGCAGGTCAAACCAGTTTGCAAGGAAGAAACACCTACGGTGTTTCTGTGCAATGAAGAAACACCTTCGGTGTTTCTGTGCAGGGAAACAGAGCAAATCAAACTTAAATTCAAAAAGGGGAACCCCAACCCCAAAAATTAAAGGGGCGAAAAACAATTGGAGGGAACAGTAATGAAAAGCACGGCAAAAAAATTCATGTCGATGCTGCTTGCAATGGCGATGCTTGCCGGTTTGTTCGCAGTACATCCGCTTGCGGTTAAAGCGGAAGACGACACACCCGTACTGCTTGACCTTTTCGCAAACTTTACGGATGTCAAGCAGAGCTACACCGTTGGCGAAACGCTTGACCTCACCGGGTTAAAGGTAATCGCTTTTTACAGCGACGACACCTCGAAGCAGGTTTACGACTATGTCGCAAACCCGGCACACGGTTCTGTCATCGAA
>WRDG01000030.1 GCA_009783525.1 Defluviitaleaceae bacterium
TACATCACGCCCTCGCTCACAACCGTTTCATATGACAAAAAAAAGATTGGCAGGACTTCCGCCGAACTGCTTTTAAAAATGCTTGACGGCGAACCCGCTGAAAACATAAGAATCAACAGCAGCACCATCGTAGAACGGATGTCTGTAAAAAATTTGAATGCAAAATAAAAAACGCCATGGCCGGCGCAATTTTTTTCAAACGTCCAAAGCAATGCACATACATTCCGCATTGGGTTATTGACGAGGCTCTTAGGCATTTGAAAAAAACAATGAAGATTGATTTTTATGCGGATGTTTTGTAATATGCTCAAGGATGAAATAATTTTTTACATTAATTTTTTCAAGGGAGGTGATCGGCATCAAACAGTCAATAAAAAATTACCCGTATAAAACATGGGTTTTCTTTAAGTCTTTCCGCGTAAATTTTATACCAAGGGACAGGTCTGCCCATTTTTATACGGATCAATTTGATTGTTTATGTCTGTCATCTTATTCAAACTACACGGGAATGAAGAAACTCCTTCGGAGTTTCTGTGCGATGAAGAAACTCCTTCGGAGTTTCTGTGCGATGAAGAAACTCTTTCGGAGTTTCTGTGCGATGAAGAAACTCTTTCGGAGTTTCTGTGCATGAAAAAAGCGGCGTCCTTAAGACGGCGCGGCTTCCGTGTTAATTGTCTGTATGCGCAGCCTAAACGGTTGCGTTTTTTATTTCTATAAAAATAAACAAAGAAGGCGCGATTGTTTCAAATTAATTGGAACGGCGCGGAAGGTAAAACTATGCCCGACATAGCGGCGCACGAAATAAATAAATATTACGGGGCGAACCATGTGCTAAAAGGCGTCTCGTTTGAAATCCACGAAGGAGAAAAAATCGGACTGCTCGGCAAAAACGGTTCCGGCAAAACGACACTGTTTAAAGTGATAACAGGAGAGGAGCCGTTCGAAAGCGGGGAGCTTACGCTCGCAAAAAAGAAAATTGAGATGCTCGCCCAAATACCTGTTTTTGACGGCGGCGAAACAACGGAAGATGTCCTGCGGTCGTCGTTTAACGAAATATCCGAAATTTATTCCGTCATGAAAAAATTGGAAGGCGACGGCAGCCCGCAGGCATTAAAAAAGTACGGCCGCCTCTTGGAAGAATACGAAAGGCTCGGCGGCTACGAAACCGAAACTAAATTGGAAAAGGTTTGCGCCGGAATGAGCATCGGCTCCGGCGTCAGGCAAAATCTTTTTTCGGAGCTTTCCGGCGGCGAAAAAACCCGCGTAAACCTTGCGCGGATTTTGCTGCGCGACTGCGACGTGCTGCTGCTTGACGAACCGACCAACCATTTGGACATTCCGTCGCTCGAATGGCTCGAAAAATTTTTGCGCGATTTTTCCGGCACGGTGGTGACGGTTTCGCACGACAGGGTGTTCCTCGACCGCGTGGTGACGCGGATAATCGAAATCGAACAGGGCAAGGCAAATCATTATAAAGGCAATTACAGCTACTACGCGGAAGAAAGCAAACGGCGCCTGCTGAGCCGGGCGGAACTGTACGAGCGGCAGCAGAAGGAGATCCGCAGGCTTGAAGCCGCCGCCAAGCGGATGCACGAATGGGCGCGGCAGGCGGACAACGAAGCGCTGCACAAGCGTGCGTTCTCGATCGAAAAACGAATCGAGCGGATGGACAAAACAGAGAAGCCCACGGCGGAACGCAGGCTGACCGCGGAGTTCGGCGACGGCGGCTACGCGGCAAAGGAGATCGTCTCGTTTAAAGACATATGCAAACGGTACGAAAATATAGGCGTTATAAATAATTTAAACATAAAAATATACAGGAACGAGCGCATAGCACTGGTGGGGGCAAACGGCTGCGGCAAGACCACGCTCATGAAACTTATGCTCGGCGAAGTGCCGCAGAGCGGCGGCGAAATAAAAATGAGCGTAAACGTCAAGCCGGGATACCTTCCGCAAATCGTAAACTTCGGCGACCCTATGAAGACCGTGCTTGAAATACTGCGCGATGAAACGGACTACACAAACGAAAAAGCGCGGAGCGTCCTTGCCGGCTTCAACTTTAGGGCGGACGAAGCGGCAAAAAAGGCAGGCTCGCTTTCCGGCGGCGAAAAAAGCCGCCTTAAACTGTGCCTGCTCATGCAAAGCAACGTAAACTTTCTGCTCCTCGACGAACCCACCAACCATTTGGACATCGCAAGCCGCGAATGGATCGAAAACGCAATCGCAGACTTCGAAGGCACCATGCTTTTCGTATCCCACGACAGATTTTTTTTGAACCGATTCGCCGAAAAAATTTGGAGCATGGAAAACGGAGCAATAAATTCATACTGCTGCGGCTACGAAGAGTACATCGAGCTGTCGCGCCCCGTACCTGCTGCCGAAAAAAATAATCGGGCGCGGAAAAAAAAGTGATGTATAAAAAAAGCATAAAAATTTTCGAAGTAAAAAAAATGAAACGTCCGGCGGTTTGGAACAAACCGCCGGACGTTTTTTTTGTTTTTATTTTATTTATATGTTTGCAACTCAAATAATTTTTATTCGATTGTTACTTCGGCGAAAGCGTAGGTACAATCACCTTGTGGAACCATTTCAATTCTTAACTGCCGTACACCTCTTACATTAACCGATATAACCCTTGGTAAGTCGTCGTGATTCAAGTCGATTGAACGTAAGACCCTTCCATCGCCAATAAAGATTAAACCCGTTATCGTTTTTTTACTAATCTAACATGAATAATTCCAAAAACAATCGACCTGCACGAATGCATTGCCTTCTTCGGCGGTGGTGACGGTTTCAATCATCAAGCGGTTTCATACCATGCCCCGCGCTTGAAACGCGATGCGCATGGTGATAAAATTGCGGTCGACGCGGTGGCAAACTGTGACTGTGTTTGCAAGTGTGACATAACAGAAGACTACAGCACAGCAAGCAAATATTTAACACAGAAAGAGGCTGATTATGATACGCTGATCCGTTTGCCGGCAAATGATTTTTTAAGCCGTTTGTTTACGGCTTATTTTTTGACGGGTTCGGGTTGGTGTAAACGTAAGATTTTTTTTTGCGTCCCTATCCCTTTCCCATGCATAGAAAATCCGACGGATTTTCTTCCCTGCAAAACTCTGCGGGGTAAATCATTTGAAAGGGGTTTTTTTTATGTCTTTGATTGATGTTGTCAATTTGACGTTTTCTTACGACGGCAGCAGCGACGAAATTTTTAGTGATGTTTCGTTCCGTATCGAAACGGATTGGAAGCTTGGCTTCTGCGGACGAAACGGGCGCGGCAAGACCACGTTTCTTATGCTGCTTGCCGGGCGTTACGAATACCGCGGCACGATAAACGCAGGCGTTAATTTCGAATATTTTCCGTTTGAGATAACCGAAACATGGCAATCCGTCGCAAAAATAATGGAAGCGATCGCGCCGAAGGCGGAGCTTTGGCAGGTGCAGAAGGAATTGAACAAGCTCGCTGTGGACGAAAGCGTTTTTGACCGTCAATTTGAAACCCTCTCGAACGGAGAGCGCACGAAGGTCATGCTCGCGGGGCTTTTTTTGCGCGAAAACGCTTTTTTGCTTATCGACGAGCCGACCAATCATTTGGACATGGCGGCTCGTGACGCGGTTGCCCGTTACTTGCGCGACAAACCCGGATTTATATTGGTTTCGCACGACAGAGCGTTTTTGGACGCCTGCGTCGACCATGTGCTTTCTATAAACAGGGCGGACATCGAAGTGCAGAGCGGAAATTTTTCAAGCTGGTTCCACAATAAAAAACTTCGCGACGGATTCGAGCTTGCCGAAAACGAAAAATTGAAAAAGGAAATCAAGCGGCTTGAAGATTCGGCGAAGCGGAGCGCGGATTGGGCGGACAAGGTCGAAAAAACCAAGATGGGCAAGGGCGCGGAAAAGGCGCGGAAAAAAGGCCACGCGGGAATGGACATGATGGCGTACTACGGAGAAAAGTCGCGCCGTTTGCAGCAGCGCAGAAAAAATTTGGAACGCCGGCAGCAGTCCGCGGTTGAAGAAAAATCCGGGCTGCTTAAAAATCTCGAAAAAACTGACAGCTTACAGATTCATCAAATGAAATACCATTCGAACGCGCTTTTATCATTTTCGAACGTTTCGATTTCATACGGCGGCAGAAAAATTTTAAGCAGAATAAATTTTTCTTTGGAACACGGCGACCGCCTCGCTGTAATGGGAAGCAACGGTTCCGGCAAAAGCAGCATATTAAAACTTTTGCGCGGCGAAAAAATCGACCACGAAGGCGAGGTCCGCGTCGGAAGCGGATTGATAATTTCGTACGTTCCGCAGGACGCTTCATTTTTGACGGGTGACCTGCGAAAATTTTCGGAAGAAAAAGATATCGACGAAACACTGTTTAAAGCGATACTTCGCAAGCTCGATTTTAAACGCGAACAATTCGAAAAAGACATGGGCGAATTTAGCGCGGGGCAGAAAAAAAAGGCTCTCATCGCTGCGAGCCTTTGCCAAAAGGCGCATGTTTATATTTGGGACGAGCCACTCAACTACGTAGATATTTTGTCCCGGATCCAAATCGAAGAACTGATTGCGGCATACAAGCCGACGATGGTGTTCGTGGAGCACGATAGGGCGTTTTGCACTAACGCGGCGACAAAGTCGATAGAGCTAAAAAACAATGAATGTTTTTGATGCCGGCGTTCTTTTTGCTTTTCACCAAATATTACGTAAAACAGGAAACCCGTTATTTTCACCGCTTTTAAATTCCCAAACATTGGCAAAGTCCCAGCCTGCAAAGATGAAAGCCGTTTCATTTGCGTTTCGTTTAGAGGTTTCCCTTGGTTAATAATTATGTCTCCGTATAATTTTTGCGAAGACAAATAATATGAATTGATTAACGGATCTTTGCCTTCGGTATTATAAAAACTGCGGCTCCCTATCAGCCCGCCTGCTTCGGTCAACCGTTCGTCGTGGTCGTTGTAAATTGAAACGTTGCCGTAGGCGTAACAATTTGAAATTGTCCCCAACTCGTAGCTTAGTCCGATTAAACCCCCGGCGCTTATGATGTTGATTGCCGAAGCTTTTATATCAACGTTGCCCGAGGCAAAACAATTTTTAATATCGACATAGTTTGAAATTTCACCTATTAACCCGCCTGCATGGGCGTTATAAGTGGAAGCGTTTATAAAAATATCCGCAGTTGAATAACTTCTTTGGACAATTGATTCCATATTTTCGCCGGAAGATACACTGCCTGCCAACCCTCCCGCATAAACGCAAAAACCGGATGCATTAACAGTTCCGGTAAAAAAGCAGTTTGATCCGGCGGACGAATAAACTGAACCAAACATTCCGCCTGCATATGCAGTTAACAAATACCCCGTACGATCAAGAGTAACACTGCCTGCAACCGCTCCTGTAACATAACAGTTTGTTATTGTGCTTTTATCTCTTGCAGACCCGGCCAAACCGCCGGCATAAGATATTGACCGGTCTGCGGCTGTAACGCCTCTTACGCCTATGTTAACGCCGAGATTTTTTATTGTCGCGCCGTTTATCACGCCGAATAAACCGGCGCATTGGCGGTTACTGCTCTCTGATACATAAAGATTGTTAATTGAAAAACCGCGCCCGTCCAATGTACCCGAAAAACCATTGATTTGAGATAAATAGCTGCCAAGCGGGATCCATTCGGCGCCGCTTAAATCGATGTCATTTATTAAGTGGAACGTTCCGTTCAAATTTTTTTGAATGGCTTCCAATTCAACCCTGGTTGAAATCGGAATTGAATTGGCCGGAACCGGCGGAAGATCAATTTGATTGGCAGGTTGTATATTTTGCGGAGGCGTGGGTGTAGGAACAGGGGGTTTTGTGCCTGTCACAATAATAGGGACAACAATTTTTGCCGCGCCCGTCACAGTGTTGGAATTGTTTGCGTAGATAACCAAAGATTGGGACGTTTTGGGTGAGATCGTTAGGTTCCAAATTTTTAATCCGGCATCGCCGTAAGCATTGTTACGCAACTGTTTCCATGTGTGTCGATGCGAACGAATACATGGGTTGCTTCTATTGAAGTGACACAATCGATAAAAATGCTTTCACCGGGCAGCGATGTGGTTTTGCTGATTGAAAACTCTGCAATATAGGGCTGCTTCGCTCCTGCTGTGACGGGCAGCGCGGTAAATAATAAAGCTGCCGCAATAATCAACGTCTTAGAAAAATATCGTTTCATATAGTTTATCCTTTCATGAAAATTTATTTTATGTATTCGATGATAAACTCGGTTTTGCGCGAGACAAATCCCGGTATTAGGGGATTTTTCGAAGTGCAAAATCGGCATTTTGCAATTAATCATCGAATGCTATTAGTATATCATTAAATAATGGATATTTCAACAGATTGCCGGTTGGTCGGTTAAATATTTAACGTTTTTTTAATCGATCGTCTTTTTTATTGCGGTAATTTGACAAATTGTACAAAATTTTAATATAATCAAAAAAACTCAAGCACTTCCGCGTTTAATGCTTGAGTTTTTTTATACATAAAGGGAACCTCAATAAACCCAGCTGAGACAATTTTTAATCCTTCGAATGAACCAACGAAGGATTAAGAATTGGACGAAAAGGAAGAAACACCGAAGGTGTTTCTGTGCGCGGTGTTTATAGAAGTTCTTTATAAAATAAAGTTTAAAACAAGCGGACAGAGTTGGCTTACGTTTCAAATGCGCCGCAAAAAATAAAACCGGGGTGATCGCGTGAACCAAAAACGAAAAATCTACGGATTTAACAACTTGACCAAATCGTTGAGTTTTAACATATACGATATATGTTACGCGAAGAGCGAGCGCGCCCAAAAGGATTACATAGCTTATATCGACGAGCAGTATAATTCCGAGCGTCTCACCAAAATTCTTTTCGATGTGGCGGAAATGATAAACGCCACCGTTTTAAATGTGGCGAAGCAGGATTATGACCCGCAGGGCGCAAGCGTTGTCTTGCTCGTGAGCGAAAAATCGAAGCCGATGGAAGAAGAGCATGCCAAATCGGGTTCATCGGATTCCGCTTTTGTGGCGCACTTGGACAAAAGCCACATCACGGTCCACACATATCCGGAATATCATCCCGAAAACACTGTGGTTACATTCCGCGTAGACATTGACGTTGCGACATGCGGCACGATCACCCCGTTAAAAACGCTCGACTATCTGATCGGCAGTTTCGATTCTGACATCATCACGATGGATTACCGCGTGAGGGGTTTTACGCGCACGCTTGAGGGTAAAAAGCTGTACATTGACCACGCCATGACTTCGATCCAGGATTACATTGACGAAAAAACATTAAAAAAATATGACGCCATCGACATCAACATGTACCAGGCAAACATTTTTCATACAAAAATGCTTATAAAAGAAATTGATTTGCAAAATTATCTGTTTAATACGGATGTTTACGAACTCCCGCCAAAAAACAGGCTGACCATAACGGACAGCCTTCGCCGCGAAATGATCGAAATATTCAGCGGCATTAACGTATACGACAACGCTGGGGCAGTATAGGGGTTCTCTAAAGTAAAAAAGATTCGGAAAGGCGCGGGCGTTTTTTTTACGCGGCGCGAATGGTAAAAAAATGAGCGGCCAAAACCGCGCGCCGATACACGAGGCGCTCGTAAGGTTCAAACATATGCGGATTGTGCCGTTCGACGTGCCCGGACACAAACGCGGCAAGGGCAACCCGGAGCTTCGTGACTTTTTGGGCGAACGCTGCATGAGCATCGACGTAAATTCGATGAAGCCGCTCGACAACCTGTGCCACCCCGTCTCGATAATAAAAGAAGCGGAAAGCTTGGCCGCCGACGCGTTCGGCGCTTGCCGGGCTTTTTTTATTGTCGGCGGCACCACGGCGGCCGTGCAGGCGATGATACTTACAGCCTGCAAAGAAAACGATAAAATCATTTTGCCGCGCAACGTGCACCGGAGCGTGATAAACGCGTTAATTTTGTGCGGCGCCGCGCCGGTTTATTTGAACCCGGGCGTCGATGCGTCGCTCGGCATTGCGCTCGGAACCGAGCTTGCCGACATCAGGCGCGCCGTTGACGAAAATCCGGACGCCAAGGCGATATTGATCAACAACCCCACATACTACGGAATATGTTCAAATTTGCGTGCAATCGCAGAATTGGCTCACGGGCGCGGCATGATGCTCCTGACCGACGAAGCGCACGGCACGCATTTTTATTTCGGCGAGGGCATGCCGTTGTCCGGCATGGCCGCGGGTGCGGACATGTCCGCAGTAAGCATGCACAAGTCGGGCGGATCGCTCACGCAGAGCTCGTTTTTGCTGCTCGGGCCTGAGGCTAACGCCGGATACGCCAGACAAATCGTCAACCTCACGCAGACGACAAGCGGTTCATATCTGCTCCTGTCGAGTTTGGATCTTTCGCGCAAAAATATGGCTATCAACGGAAAAGAAATTTTTAAGCGCGTGACCGGGCTCGCCGGCTATGCCCGCGACGAGATCAACCGGATAGGCGACTATTACGCTTTTTCGCGCGAGCTGATAAACGGCGGCTCATTTTTCGATTTCGATGAAACGAAGCTTTCGGTGCATACGCTCGAGCTCGGCCTTTCCGGCATTGAGGTTTACGACCTGCTGCGGGACGAATACGACATACAGGTCGAATTCGGTGACATCGGAAATTTGCTGGCGTATGTTTCGATCGGCGACCGCAGGCAGGATTTGGAACGGCTCATAAGCGCGTTTGCCGAAATAAGGCGGCGGTTTAAGCGCGACAAGACAGGCATGCTCACGCAGGAATACATCGCCCCCGACGTTGTCGTCATGCCGAAGGCCGCGTTTTACGCGGAAAAAAAATCGGTGGCCATACCCGAAAGCGAAGGGTACATATGCGGCGAATTTGTCATGTGCTATCCGCCGGGCATACCCATACTCGCGCCGGGCGAACGCATCACAAAGGACATCGTGGACTACATATGCTACGCAAAAGAGAGGGGCTGCTTCATGACCGGCCCCGAAGATATGGAAATTGAAAATATAAACGTGCTGAGGTAAGAGGTGGAAAATGCAGTTATGGTATTCGGAGCGCCACACGGCGCAGGTAGAGTTTTCAATTAAGGTAGACCGCCAGCTTTACAGCGGACAAAGCGAGTTCCAGCGCATCGATGTGTTCGACTCAAAGGAGTTCGGGCGTTTTTTAACGCTCGACGGGTATATGATGCTGACGGAAAAAGACGAGTTCATCTATCACGAGATGATGGTGCATGTGCCGATGGCGGTGCAGCTCGACGCCGAACGGGTGCTTGTCATAGGCGCGGGCGACGGCGGGGTGATACGCGAGCTCGTGCGCTACCCCGGCATAAAAAGCATTGACTTAGTTGAAATCGACGAGCTTGTCGTTGAGGTTTGCAAAAAATATCTGCCGCAGACCGCGTGCCGCATGGACGACGAACGGCTGAAGGTTTATTTCGAAGACGGCCTGAAATATATCCGCCGCTGCGAGAACGAATACGATTTGATCATCGTAGACTCGACTGATCCGTTCGGGCCGGGCGAGGGACTTTTCACCAAAGAATTTTACGGCAACTGCTATAAGGCCCTTACCGATAAAGGCGTCATGGTCAACCAGCACGAAAGCCCGTTTTACGCGGACGACGCGCAGGCGATGCAGCGCACCCACAAGCGCATTGTCGAATCGTTTCAAATCGGAAAGGTGTACCAGGCGCATATACCTTCGTATCCGTCCGGGCATTGGCTGTTCGGTTTCGCGTCAAAGGAGCTGCACCCGCTCCGCGATCTTAACGCCGTCAAATGGAACGCGCTCGGCATGAAAATGAAATACTACAACACGCGTTTGCATGTGGGAGCGTTCGCTCTGCCCACATACGTCGAGGAGCTGCTGCGGGATGTTGAATAAAAAAACGCTGACGGATTTTTTTTTGGGCTGCGGCGCGCCGTACGAAACAGCCGATTGGGTGCTGTTCGGCGCGCCGTTTGATTCGACCGCGAGCAACCGTCCCGGGGCGCGGTTCGCGCCTAAAGCGGTACGGATCGAATCGAACGGCATCGAAACATACAGCCCGCGCCAAAACCGCGACATGGAAGAGACAAATATTTTCGACGGCGGCGACCTGGAACTGTGCATAGGCGACGCGAGCGTCGCTCTCTGGCAAATCGAAGACGCCGTAAAAAATATATTGAACGATTCAAAACGCTTCGCGATGATAGGCGGCGAGCATTTGGTCACGCTTGCGGCGGTGCGCGCACTGCAGGGGCTGCACCCCGGCCTGCGCGTTCTGCATTTTGACGCGCACGCCGACCTGCGCGACAAATACCTCGGCGCGAAGCTGTCGCACGCAACGGTAATGCGCCGCGTTTGGGAAATTTTGGGCGACGGAAGCATTTGGCAGTTCGGGATCCGTTCAGGCGAAAAAAGCGAATTTGTTTGGGCGTCGGAGCATACTTCAATGCAGATTTTTAACCTCGACGGACTGCAAAAAACAGCCGCTTCATTTAAAGACAAGCCGGTCTACCTCACGCTCGACCTCGACGTGCTTGACCCGTCCGTTATGCCGGGCACGGGCACGCCCGAAGCGGGCGGTATTTTTTTTAACGAGCTGCTCGACGCCTTGCAGTCGATGCCGAAAATGAATATCGTGGGTTTCGACATGGTCGAGCTTTCGCCGCCGTGCGACACGAGCGGGGCGTCAACCGCAGCCGCGTGCAAGCTGCTGCGCGAAATGCTTTTGATGTTTGCATAAAAAAAAATACATAGAAAGGCGCGGGCGTTTTTAATTTGTGTTCGATGATTAACTGCAAACCACCGATTTTGTACTTCGAAAAATTCTTCAAAATTTTTCTAAAGAAAAATTCCTTAAAATTTTTCTAAAGAAAAATTCTAAATGCCGGAATTTTCCTCGCACAAAATCGAGTTAATCATCGAATACTTTAGCATTCGATGATTAACTGCAACCACCGATTTTGTACTTCGAAAAATTCTTCAAAATTTTTCTAAAGAAAAATTCCTAAAATTTTTCTAAAGAAAAATTCTAAATGCCGGAATTTTCCTCGCACAAAATCGAGTTAATCATCGAATGCTTTACAGCTAAAAACGGCGCGGAGGGTAAAAAAATGGGAAAGGCGTTGATAATCGGCTGCGGAGGCGTCGCGTCGGTTACGATACACAAATGCTGCCAAAACAGCGAAGTCTTTAGCGAGATTTGCATAGCAAGCAGGACGATAGAAAAATGCGACGCGCTAAAGGAAAAACTCGGCGGCGGAAAAACTAAAATAACTACGGCAAAAGTGGACGCGGACAACACGGGTGAGCTGATAAATTTGATAAACAGCGTCAGGCCCGACGCCGTAGTCCATCTTGCGCTGCCGTATCAGGATCTGGCCATAATGGAGGCGTGCCTTGCGACGCGCACGCACTATATCGACACGGCAAATTACGAGCCGCGCGACGAGGCGAAGTTCGAATATAAGCTTCAATGGGCGTACCGCGAAAAATTTAAAGCCGCCGGCATAACCGCGCTGCTCGGCTGCGGGTTCGACCCGGGCGTGACGGGCGTGTTTTCCGCCCATGCGCTAAAGCATCAATTCGACGAAATAAATTTCATTGACATATTGGACTGCAACGGCGGAGACCACGGCTATCCGTTCGCCACAAACTTCAACCCGGAAATAAATATCCGCGAAGTGACGGCAAAGGGCAGCTATTGGGAAAACGGCGGATGGGTCGAAACAGAGCCGATGGAAATTAAACGCCGGTACGATTTTGACGGGGTTGGCGAAAAGGACATGTACCTGCTTCACCACGAAGAGCTGGAGTCGCTCGCAAAAAATATTCCCGGCATAAAACGGATCCGTTTTTTCATGACGTTCGGCCAAAGCTACCTCACGCATTTAAAATGCCTTCAAAACGTGGGCATGACATCCATCACGCCAATCGATTTTGAAGGCCGGCAAATAATCCCGATCCAATTTTTAAAAGCGGTGCTGCCCGACCCGGCGAGCCTCGGCCCGCGCACGGTCGGCAAGACGAACATCGGCTGCATATTCCGCGGCGTAAAAGACGGCCGGGAGAAAAAATATTATGTCTACAACGTGTGCGACCATCAGGATTGCTACCGTGAAGTGGGTTCGCAGGCTATTTCTTACACGACGGGCGTGCCCGCAATGATAGGCGCGATGCTCGTGATAAACGGCAAATGGCGAAAACCCGGCGTGTACAACGTCGAAGAGTTTGATCCCGACCCGTTTATGGAAGCGCTTAATATTTGGGGGCTGCCGTGGACCGAGTGTTTCGACCCTGCCTTGGTTGAATAAAAATGACGGACAGTCAAGCAGAAAGCCGCGTTTATGAAACATTACTGTTTGAACAGACAGCGGACGGAGCAAAAACGGAAACGCCGTTTTACATTACAGACGAGGCGCGTCTAACAAAAAATCTCGAGATACTGCGGGATGTTTCCGTCCGGGCCGGATGCAAAATATTGCTGGCGCAAAAAGCGTTTTCGATGTACGCGCTTTACCCGCTGATCGGGCGGTACCTGCACGGCACGGCGGCGAGCGGCCCGTACGAAGCGCGGCTCGGGTACGAGGAGATGTGCGGCGAGGTGCATGTCTTCTCGCCCGCGTACGACGAAAAATATTTCGGCGAAATATGCAAATACTGCACCCACATAATTTTCAACTCGTTTTCGCAATGGAAAAAATATAAAGATTCCGCGCTCGCCGCGGGCGCGAGCTGCGGCCTGCGAATAAACCCGGAACATTCGACGGGCAGCCACGCCGTTTACGACCCGTGCGCGCCCGGCTCGCGCCTCGGCGTAACGGAAAAAAATTTTACACCCGAATTACTTGAGGGGATCGAGGGCCTGCACTTCCACACGCTGTGCGAGCAAAACGCCGACGCATTAGCGGAAACGCTCGACGCCGCCGAAAAAAAATTCGGGCGGCACATGCGCGGGATGAAATGGATCAACATGGGCGGCGGCCATCATATTACCCGCGATGATTACGACACGGGCTTGCTCATCGATTGCGTGAAGCGCGTAAAAAAATCTTACGGCTTGGAAGTTTATCTCGAGCCCGGCGAAGCCGTCGTTTTAAACGCCGGATTTTTTGTCGCCTCCGTATTGGATGTTGTCGAAAACGAAATGTCTGTCGCAATCCTCGACGCATCGGCGGCCTGCCACATGCCAGACGTTTTGGAAATGCCCTACCGCCCGGTAATTATAGGAGCGGGCGGGCCCGGCGAAAAAAAATACACGTACAGATTGGCGGGGCCCACCTGCCTCGCGGGCGACGTGATCGGCGACTACTCGTTTGACGCGCCGCTTGAAGCAGGCGTAAAAATTATTTTTAACGACATGGCGCACTACACGATGGTCAAGAACAACACATTTAACGGGACTCCGCTTCCCGCGTCATTAATAAAACGTGCCGGCGGCAAAATCGAAACGGTAAAACAGTTCGGATACGAAGATTTTAAACGGCGGGTATAAGCAGCCGAAACCGTCCTCTTCATGAACGAAGCAGCGTAATCGAATACGGCAAGCCGCAGGACATAATGGACAACCCCTCCGTCGAGAGGATGAAGAAATTTTTGGAAGGGTATACGGGGGTGTGATGGTGGAAGGTTTTTTGATTCATTGTAAATTTGGGGAATTATGTGAAATTTTCAAATTTTAAATATGTAAATTTTGTCAATTTTTCTTCGTTAAAATTATTTGTTGTTTTTTAAATAGAGTTGATAAATAGCGCGGTTGCAGCGTTTATTAAAATTTGGGAATATTTCGGGCGGCTTATCGAGGAATTTAGTTGTCATTATTGAAAAAAGCGTTTGCTTGGCGCGGTTGCCGCGTTTGCGGGGGTTTTGGGTAGATTAAAAAATTTCAACGAAAACAATAAATAAAAACGGAAACATAAATGAAAAAATGGATTTAAAAACATCTGTTGAAATCAAATGAGCATTATTTCAACTGCGTATCATTTAACAGAACAGTATTTTTCATATGAGATTTATTATTTATAAAATCTATTTCTGTCCGCGCATGGTTTGACTGTGTTAGTTTTTTGCTACTGCCGTTTATCGGATTGAGCGTGTTTGAGAATGAACCGACCGCGTTTCAATTTTATACAGTGAGCTTCTAATAACCAAACTGAGACGTTTTTACTCCTTCGTTGTTTCGTTCAAAAAATAAAAAATTTTTCAACCGGGTTGTATGTACTCCTTTAAGTTATTAAACATCTTCTCATGTTTTTCTAACATTGAATAATTGGTTAAAAAACCACAAATCGACATCAAGTTTTTTGCTTGCCAATTCTAATGTCCCGATGGATTCTTCACTGTCGGGAACAAGCGCAATGCCTTTTACATCCCTTATTTCGGTTATCTTGAAGCTGGGGTATTCATACAGGCAATCGGAATACTCGGACAAATTTTTTTTAAGATGCGCCACATACCTTGCGGATTGTTCAACTGTTGCAGTAGTGCGCTCATTTTTTAATTCAATATCATATAAAACTCCATTTCTATAAGAGAATACATCGGGACGCTTTATCTCTTTTTTCTCTCCAAATTCAAACAAATCAAATTCCGACGCGACAAAAATCATATCATCGAATTTATTTTGGATAACATTTCTAATAAAAGCCGCTTGCGCATTTTCTTCGCGAAAACCTTTGTTTTTGAACTTAAATTTGGCTTTTTCCAGAATAGTAAGTTGTTTGCTTTCAGATTCGAGCACGACATTTTGAAGCTCTGGCAATTTTTCTTTAATTTTTGTTAAAGTGCAGTTTGGGAGTCCCCTCATAGGCGCGCATTGTAAAGTTGAAACTATCGTAGTCTTGCCACACGATGTCGGGCGCAAATGAAATGCCGCGCGAAATTCAAGCCGCTCATTATCTGAAAGGGTTTCCAAATAAGCATCATATAAAATCTTGACTTCTATCGCCTGTTGTTTGACCTTTTCTATATGACTCATAAAATTTAACCTCCTTTATCACCTTGCACTCAATTATAACACGAAAAAAAAAGATAACAAGGCAAAAACGCAAGCGCGCAAGTCTCCGCCATACAGTTGTCTTTACAGTCCCCGCCCCCTATGCTATACTGTCATTAGCAA
>WRDG01000031.1 GCA_009783525.1 Defluviitaleaceae bacterium
AGGTGTCAAATTTGAAACATACGCGTCATTAAGGATCAGAGGCGCGATAATAGACAATATTAGAAAAATGGATTGGGTTCCGCGCACACTGAGACAAAAAAATAAGCAGTACGAAAGTGTTTACAACAAACTTGAAGACGAATTGGGACGCGAACCCACCGAAGTTGAAATGGCGGACCAATTGGGCATGACTGTACCTGAAATACAAGAGCTTGAAAAAAAATCTTCGGTGTTTTCTTTAATTTCATTGGACGAATATTTAGAGCAAAATCACGAATCGTCTTTTTCGGGGATAATCGATACCGAAACGGACACGCCGGAAGCTTATATTGACAAGCAGGAGCTTCACGGAATGCTTACCGAAGCGATAGAAAAATTATCCGAAAAGGAACAAAAAGTAATAATCTTATATTATTTTGAGGAACTTACGTTAAAAGAAATAAGCGCGATTATGAACGTATCGGAATCAAGAATTTCGCAGATCCATTCAAAAGCCGTAGGCAAATTGCATGTCAAACTGGGCAAATTCAGGCAGATCCTATATGTATAGCCACATCGGACCAAGGGGGTAACCAAATGAGCACGAAACTGGAAATCACCGTTAAAAACGACGGCACGTACCTGATCATTACAAGCCCGCCGGGCAAACCGGAAAAAGTGCCGCGCGCCGAAGTAGTGACGCTGATAGAGGCATACGGGCTGACAGACGTAGACTATGTCGCGCTCAATAATACATTAAAAGAAGAAATCGAATCCATGGAAATCAAACTGTCTGACAAAACAGAAATCAAAAAAGCGACGGAAACGGTCACGGCGGAAATAAGCCGCGACCGCATGGAAGCTTACATCACGTTTACGAAACCGCCGGGCGCCGAACCGATTGATATAAACGAAGCCGCAGCCGTTATAGAACGAGCCGGCATTACCGCAGCTGATAAAAACCTGCTTGCGCGTGTAATGGACATGCACAGAAGCGGCGTACCTTACACGATTGCAAAAGGCGCTCCGCCGCAAAAAGGCGAGGACGGCAGGCTTCACTATCATTTCGACAGCTCGAGCCTCGCGCCCAAACCGAAGCTAAAAGAGGACGGAACGGTAGATTTTCGCGACCTCGGTCTTATCCGCCTTATAAACAAGGGTGACATATTGGTTTCGCACATACCTGCCAAAGAAGGCATCGACGGCTACGATGTATGCGGCAGAGTGCTTCCCGCACAAAAAGGACGGCCGGCTTCGCCGCTGCCGAGAGGAAAAAACACGACAGTTTCAAACGACGGGCTTAACCTTATAGCAGAAGTGAGCGGCGTGCTCGAAATCCAAGCTAAAAAGATAAACGTGCTCGCCTGCTTCGAAATAAAAGGCGACGTCGACAACTCTACGGGCAACATAGATTTTACCGGCTCTGTGACAATAAAAGGAAATGTACTGACGGGTTTTACGGTAAAGGCGACGGGCAACATAGAAATTGGCGGCGTTTGCGAAGCCGCTACGTTGATATCGGGCTCCAACATCGTGCTCGGAAACGGCGCCAAAGGGATGGACAAAGCATTAATCGAGGCGGCTGGCGACGTAACGGCGAAATATATCGAGGGCTGCCATGTAATAGCAGGCGGAAATATTTCGGCCGATTCGATTGTAAACAGCACCGTAAACTGCGACGGAAACGTAATACTGATGGGCAAATACGGATTGCTTGTGGGCGGCGTGACTTTAGTAGGCGAAAAAATTATCGCTAAGTCTATCGGCTCGCCGATGGGCGGGCTTACGGAGCTTCAAGTTGGAAACAACCCCAAGGACCTGACTAAATACAAAGATTCTTTTGCGGAGCAGACAAGGTTGAAATCCGAGCTCGAACGCGTCGAAGTGGCGGTCAACTCATTGAAGGCTCTGCAAAAAAAAGACCAGTTGAACGACGAAAAAAAAGAGCTGCTGTTAAAAATGATCAATGTGAAACTGGGTTTGCAAACAAAAATCACGGAACTGCAAAATGAAATGGACGAACACGCGGGCGCGATGAACTCGAGCTCCGGCTCGGTTTCCGCAAGCAAGTTTATCCGTCCGGGCGTAAAAGTGGTAATAGGCAACGCGCAAATGCTCGTAACGGACGAAATAAGCAACTGCACGCTGCGAAACAACGGCGAAAAAATTATAAAAGTACCGTATTCGGAGGCGTAAATAAAAAAAGCGTCGCGGACGATATGCAAACAAGATCGGCATGCGGCGCGAATGACGACGTAAATAAACATAAACGGCAGCAAGCGTCGCGGACGATATGCAAACAAGATCGGCATGCGGCGCGAATGACAAAAAGGAGGTGTTTTTATGGCATTAAGGCCGATTGACGTTTCCATAACCGTTCAAAGGACGCCGGAGATGCGCGCCCAAACTGAAGGTCTGCGCCCCGAGATAGCACAGACACAGTTTGCGGACAAGCTAAACAAAGACATCGCCCAGCAGGAACGGCAGGTAAACCAGCCACAAAAAACGGAGGACGCCAAAGTTCAGCCGGACGGCAAGGGCAACGCCGGCTACGCCGGCAAACAAAAAAAACGCGGCAAAAACGCCCAGCCGACAGACAAAAACAAACAGACAGGGCAAAGCGGCTCCATGCTCGACATATTGGTATAAAAAAAGGCACGCATTAAACCTGCGGCGCGAATGTAAAAAAGTTGGTGCGAAAATGTTTATGACCGTAGTGTTTGTCACCTTGATTGCGGGTTTGATTTTGGTGGCTGCGGCTTTTATCGGAATAATGTACGCAAGAAAAAAAAGCGAAGATAAAGCGGACGAAGCAACGGACACGCTCAACGCCGCCCTTCGCGAATTCGACAGCGCTTACGGCGAAACCATACGCGAATTTAACGGCACAGCCAAAATAATCACGGACGAGCTGGAAGAAAAATATAAATCCCTGCTGTTTTTGTATAATTTGATAGACGACAAAAAAAAGGAAATCGACAGCATAAAAACCGAAACGCCCGCCCCCGCGGACGCCGCCCGTCCCGCAGCCGCCAAACCGAGGATCAAACCGCGACCGCACCCGAAACAGGAAGAGATATGCAGGCTCCACGACAGCGGAACGCCCGTTGCGGATATAGCCCAAAAGCTCAACATGGGCAAGGGCGAAGTCCAGCTCATAATTGATTTTGACAAGCTTTAACGCATGCGGAAAGCAGGAACGGCATATGGAATTTAAATTAATAAATAAATGCGCGGGCGTTTTTTCGTATTGTTTATATGAATGACACGAACGGCAAAAAAATGCGCGTATACACTCAGCTATTCGGCATCGGCGCCGTTCTGGTGCTGTTGTCCTTCATTTTTTTTATGGCCTACCGCCACGACGACCGTAACGCGGAAGACGAAACCGAACCGCTCATCGTCCGCGAACATGTAATCCAGTCAGACGAAGAGACTGTGAGCCGCGCACTTTCGCTCGGCATGCAATGGCCTCCCGGCGAAACAGCCGAACAAATCGCCGAACCCGAAATTGACGATGTAGAAATAATTAAAAGAGCGCTCGCGCTGGGCATGGTATTCATCGCCGAAGCTGAACCCGCGTTTACATCTACGCCTACGCCTTCGCCTACGCCTACCGTTACACCCGCTCCACCCGCGCCAACCGCAACACCCGCTCCACCCGCAACAGGTGCGCCAACCGCACCAACCGCAACACCCGCGCCGAGCGTAGAAATTATCAACGATCCGGACAACGGCACAACCGAAATCCGCGTGGTAATTAGACCCGGCAACTCCGCGACCCGCGTCGCAAGACTGCTTGAGGCGGGCGGCGTGATTTCGGACGCAAACGATTTTCTTTCGTACATGCACGAGCACAGGATAACGCGCGTGATATTGCCCGGCATTTATTCTTTCAGCCCGGACACTCCGTATGAAGTGATCAGATCGATGATAACAAGAAACAGATAAGGGGCCTTGCGGCCCCTCTTTTTTTTACATGAACACATCGGTCGCAAGTTTATGCAGCCCCGCCTCGAAGTTGACCCCGTACCGTATGTCGGTGCCCGCCAGCCGCGTGCGCATAATGCTGTCCACCGTAAAGCCGACCGCGATTTCCGCGGCACGCGCGGGCGTCCTGCCGTTAATAAGCGCGGACAGCAGCGCGCTGCCGAACACGTCACCCGTACCGTGATAATAACCGTCTATCCGTTCCGACATCGAATAATTTATTTCTCCGCTGACAACATCGTATGACGCCGCGCCCAGTTCGGTTCTATTGAAACAGACGCCGGTCAAAAAAATCTTGCCCGGCCGTTCTAATATGCCCGCAAGTTTTTTTAACAGGCTCTCTATAAAACCCTTGGTGTACGGCGGTTCGGCGTAAGGCTCGCCGAGCATGAACAGCGCTTCCGTGATGTTAGGCACGATCACGTCAGCCTTCGCGCACAGCTTCTTCATTCCCGCCGGAAAATCAGGCGGGAATATTTTATACAGGACGCCGTTGTCTGCCATAACCGGATCCACAAGCAGCATGCTGCCTTCGCCTAAACGCCCGAACAAATCAATCATTAATTCGATTTGAGCAAACGACCCCAAAAAACCCGTATACACGGCGTCGAATTTTATACCGAGACTTTGCCAATGATCCGCAATCGGCATCACGTCGTCTGTAAGGTCGCGGTACGTGAACCCCGCGAAGCCGCCCGTGTGCGTACTCAGCACGGCGGTTGGCAGCACGCTGCACTCTATGCCCGCGGCGGAAATGATCGGCAGCGCGACCGTGAGCGAACATTTGCCCACGCACGATATGTCGTGCACCGCCAAGACTCGTTTTTGAGGATTCATCAAAAAGCTCCTTTGATAATATTTAACGCAACGTAATATTACTCCGGCACTTAAATATAGCAAGAGACGTACGCGATGTTTAAGTGCCGGAGTAATATATAGGCAAAAAAAAGAAACAGCAACGAATAAAAAAAATTCGGCTAAGCAAAGCTCCGCATAAAATTTTTCCGCGCAAAAAAAAATCTTCGGTATTTCTTTTTTCCGTAAAAAAATTTTCTGCGCGTCCGGCCTAAATTATACAATGTTGTGCATAGTACAGCGATTTGATATATTTGTACAAATTTCAATGTTTCATAAGGAGCATCGAAGCATGAAAAAATTATTTGCCGCCGCGCTTGCAACGCTGATGCTTGCCGCGTCTCCGCTTGCCGCGTTCGCAGAATTTTGGCTTATACCCACGGAAAATTTTCACATAGCCGGCGAATGGCGCAACCAAAGACCGGTTGCCGAATACAGCCGCATAACTCCGGGCATCGGATACTACGCGACGCCGATTTTGCCCGGCGAAAACTACATTTTCATTTTTGAAACGAACGGCCGTTATTTTCGCTGGAGCGACCAAAACATGTGGGATGCGTTCGGCAGGTTGAAACCGGGCGTCAAAGCGTTTGAAGAAACCGGTTTTTATGAGCTGAGCAACGGCAGGATTATTTTACGTCCGGACGGCTCGGCTGCGCAGTTTGAAGTAGGCACAGCCGAGGTTTCGGCGGACGGCAAGATGCTCAAATTGTGGCTTTCGGCTTCCGGCGGTCTCGAATTGTTTAAAATAGGCGGCGTCAATCCGATAACGGACGGCGGAAACGTGCCGGGCGGCGGAAGCGGCGGATATTTTCCGGGCTACGGGCCGAACGATTCTTACGGTCCGCCGGATGATTTCGACGGATCCGGTTTTGCGCAAATCGAAATAAACCACCTTCCGGTAATGTTTTACGAACACAGGCCCGTTTACATTAACGGCAACCTTTACGCGCCCATACGCGCCGTGTTCGAAATGCTCGGCTTTAGAGTGGATTGGAACGAGGACATGAGGCTCGCCGCAATTTCAAACGGCGAATATTCGTCGGTTGTGGTCGCGGACAATACGGTTTTTTCAACAAACGGAAGATCATACGCGCTGGAAGCTCAAGCGCTGATCATAAACGACAGGATGTACGCGCCACTACGTGCTTTGCTCGAAAGCGTCGGCTGCACGGTCGTATGGGACGAAGGACGCGGGGTTTTAATGATTTTTACGGACGGTTTCCCGTTTTGAACTTAAAATAAAATAAATACGCATCAGAAAGGCGCGGAAAATAAAAAATGATAACGATTGGCATAGACTTGGGTACGTCGGCGGTCAAGCTGCTGGCGATGGACGGCGCAGGCAACACGTTAAAGATTGTTTCTAAAGAATATCCGCTCTATTTGGGCAAAGAAACGTCCGGCACGGACGCGTCCGGCGGAACGAAACAGGGCTGGACGGAACAGGATCCCATTGACTGGTGGGAAAAAACCGCGGAGGGTCTTCGTGAAATAACCGCCGGTTTAACCGGCAAGGTAGACGCCGTAAGTTTCAGCGGGCAAATGCACGGGCTTGTGGCTTTGGACGAAAACGACAATGTAATCCGCCGCGCTATATTATGGAACGACCAGCGGACGCAAAAGCAATGCGACTACCTTAACGAAACGGTGGGCCGCGAAACGCTTTTGGCAAACACGGCGAACACGGCCCTCACGGGTTTCACTCTGCCTAAAATACTGTGGATGAAAGAAAACGAGCCGCAGCTTTATAACAAAATATGCAAGGTGATGCTTCCAAAAGACTATTTGGCGTATAAGCTTACCGGAATATTTGCAACGGACTATTCCGACGCTTCCGGAACCATGCTGCTCGACGTAAAAAACAAGGACTGGTCCGCCTGTATGCTTGGTATTGCGGGTATCGAAATAAAAAACGTCCCCAAACTGTTCGCTTCGTCCGAACCGATAGGCAGGCTGACTGCGGAAGCCGCGAAGCAAACCGGCTTGCCGCAGGATACGCTTGTCGTTATAGGCGGCGGCGACCAGGCGGTCGGCGCGGTGGGTACGGGCACGGTCAACGATGGCATGTGCTCGGTATCGCTCGGCACATCGGGCGTTCTTTTTTTTGCCGGCGACAATTTTGCCGTGGACAGGGGCAAGAGCGCGGTCCATTCATTTTGCCACGCCAACGGTAAATACCACTTGATGGGAGTGACGCTTGCCGCAGCCGCATCCACTAAATGGTGGGTGGAAGACATTTTGCAAAGCGGCGACCACAACAGCGAGCAAAAAAACATCGCCGACGCGGCGCTCGGCGCTAACAGCGTTTATTTTTTACCGTATTTGAACGGAGAGCGCACGCCGCACAACGACCCCGACGGCCGCGGCGCTTTCGTGGGCATGACGCTGACCACCACACGCGCCGACCTGACCCAGGCCGTGCTTGAGGGCGTGGCGTTCAGCCTGCGCGACATAAAAGAGATCGTGCAAAAGCTCGGGCTCAACGCAAAAACGGCCCGCATAATAGGCGGCGGCGCTAAAAGTACGCTTTGGTGCAAAATAATTGCCAATGTTTTACAGCTAAGAGTCGAAAAGATAAACAGCCAGGAAGGTCCGGCGCTTGGCGCGGCCATACTCGCGCTGGTCGGCGCCGGCGCGTTTAAAAACGTTTCCGAAGCCTGTGAGTCGCTTATCGGCGTCACCGAAGTGTTTGAGCCGTCCGCAGCCGCTGTGGAGCGTTACAACAAGCGTTACCCGGTTTACGCCTCGCTGTACGGAAGGTTGAAATCGTATGAATGAAAACCGCCCGAAGCGCCCCGAAGGGCGCATGCCGGGCGGCATAATGACGGTTCTTTTGGGAGCGCTCGCGCTCACGTTGATAATAAATATTTTTATGTCGCTGCTTTCGGGCAACGCCATGCAAGAAGTGCAGTACAGCGAATTTTTACAGATGCTTAACGACGGCCGCGTCGCCAAGGTCGAAATCCGTTCAGACAGGCTTATCATCCACTTAAAAGAAGACGCGGAACAAGAAAACGGCCAAGCCGGAAACGAAAGCGGGCGTACGCCGTCGGGTTTAATAGAGAGCGCGACGGAACGCGCCGAAAACCAGCTCGCGGTTCGGCGAACAGATCAAGAGCGCGTTTACAATACGGTTTATTACACCGGCTATATACATAACCCCGAGCTGCTGCGCCTGATGGAAGAACAGGAAGTCGAATTTTTCGCGGCGGTTCGAAATTCCAACCCGGTGCTTGATTTTATCGTCTCTTGGATACTGCCGATCGTGCTCATATACGGACTGTTTATGCTGCTCATGCGCAGCGTCGCCAACCGCATGGGCGGCGGCAAGGGCGGGTTTATGTCAATAGGCCAGAGCACCGCCAAAGTTTACATGGAAAAAAAGACGGGCGTCACATTTGAAGACGTGGCGGGTCAGGAAGAAGCGAAAGAAAGCTTAACGGAAATTGTAGATTTTTTGCACAACCCGGACAAATATACGGCAATAGGCGCAATACAGCCCAAAGGCGCGCTTTTGGTGGGGCCGCCCGGCACGGGCAAGACTCTCCTCGCAAAAGCGGTGGCCGGCGAAGCCAACGTCGTATTTTTTTCGCTTTCGGGCTCGGATTTTGTAGAGATGTTCGTGGGCGTGGGCGCGAGCCGCGTGCGCGACCTGTTCAAACAGGCGGGCCAGCAAGCGCCGTGCATTATTTTTATTGACGAGATTGACGCGATAGGCAAGAGCCGCGACAGCCAGTTCAGCTCAAACGACGAGCGCGAACAGACGCTTAACCAATTGCTTGCCGAAATGGACGGATTCGATTCGTCAAAGGGCGTGGTAATTCTCGGCGCTACCAACAGGCCAGAAATTTTAGACAAGGCGCTGCTTAGGCCGGGCAGGTTCGACAGACGTATAATAGTCGAGCTGCCGGATCTTAAAGGCAGGGAAGACATCCTCGCAGTCCACGCAAAAAAAGTGAAGATGAGCGGCGAAGTCGACCTGCGGAAGATTGCGCTCGCTACTCCCGGCGCGGCGGGCGCCGACCTCGCCAATATGATAAACGAAGGCGCGCTCCGCGCCGTGCGCATGAAACGCAACGAAGTAGAGCAGGACGACCTTATGGAAGCGGTCGAGGTTGTTATAGCCGGCAAAGAAAAAAAAGACCGCATAATGACGGAGCAGGAAAAAAGGATCGTATCGTTCCACGAGGTAGGCCACGCGATGGCGGCCGCGCTCCTGACGCACAGGCAGCCCGTGCAAAAAATAACGATCGTGCCCCGCACAATGGGCTCGCTCGGTTACACGATGTATTTGCCCGAAGAAGAACGCTACATGCACACTAAGGATGAGATGCTCGACAAGATAACTGTGATGCTCGCGGGCCGCGCCGCAGAAAAAGTGGAATTCGGAATAGAGACGACGGGTTCGTCAAACGACATCGAGCGCGCGACAAAAATTGCGCGTTCCATGGTTTCGATGTACGGCATGAGCGAAAAAATTGGGATGATGGGTCTTGAAAGCATCGAGAGCCGCTACCTTGACGGCAGGCCGGTGACCAACTGTTCCGAGCAGACCGCCGCGGAGCTTGACAAAGAAGTGAGCGCGATGCTTCATATGTGCTTCGAAAAGGCTATGGCACTGCTGCAGGACAACAGCGGAAAACTAAAAAAAATTGCCGCATGCCTTTTCGAAAAAGAAACGCTCGGCGGCGAAGAATTTATGGAGATGGTAAAATAATTTTACTCTTGAAAGTCGCCCATTTCTCTGAATGCCTTGCTTAGGCGCGTAACGGACGGATAGAAGCGGTTAAGCTGCTTCGGCTTGATCTTTTCGATTTCGAGCGCAAGCCTTGTAATGCATTTTGGGTTCCGCTTTTTTGCGGAGCGGCTCAAAAGGTTACGCCCGGGATGCGTAACCAAAACGAACTTGTGGTTAACTTCAAAGTTTAAATCAGCCATCGCCGTTGCGTTGGTTTTTTTTGTGGGTCTCGCATGCTGCGGCGAAGTATATTCGGTGAACGGGCTCTCCGTCGTGTCGGCAAAAAAACTGTAGACGCCCTGCGGCTCAAGCCCGAAATGCGCCGACAGCTCGAGGTACAGCCTGTGCAGAGTCGTTTGTTCGGTAACGTCGATGCAAAGCCAAAGCGAAGCGTTCGGTTCGTACTTAATACGGATCTCGTATATTTTTCCGCTCTGTCCGTTTTTATCCGCTGTTTTTTTATCGCCAATGTTTGCTTCCGCTTGCTCCTGTAATTTAATCAACTGTTCGAACACCGGCTTAAACGGCAACCGCATTTTAACGTTTAAAAAATTTTCGCTGTCCGGTACACAGTTAAATAAAATGAGCCCAAGCTCGGTCAAATGGTATTGGACGCACGGTGTAAAAAATGCAGTGTAAAGTTCGTCCGCGTCAAACGGCGTATCAATAAAAAGACGCAGTTCGTTTTCAAAATCGAACGGCGTCGGATAAATGGGACGTATTAATTGCAAATAATAACTGAACGGTGTGAAAAAAAACTTATCCAGCACGACGCCCATTAAAAACGAACCGGAAGCGGCTGCTGCGTTGACGGAACTCCTGTCCGCCTGACTGCCGTCGCCGTCGAAAAAATTTATGCCGAGCTTGCCGTAGACATGGCTGTATATATCGTCAAGCCACATAGGCTTCTTCAAAATAGACAGCAGGAAACTTTCTGTAAACGCGGTTTCGGGCAGCTGCATGAGCCCGACGATCATGCATGAAGCGTTGGAGATTGTAGCCATCACGATTTCGGCAAGGAGCTTAATGTCGGGCGCGTTGAGCCTGCTTTCGTACCCGGGTGCGGTTTGCGCGCGGTTAGAATACACGGACGGGATCTTTACAAGATAGCCCATGTCGAGCGCGATCTGGAAAAGATAGTCGGCGTAGTGCGGGTCGCGGAGGCTCAAATTTTCCGAAGCGCGTATCAAGTCGCCGATGTCCATAAAATCGTCGGGCGACAGCTCGATGTCGGGATGGTAAAAACGTAAAAATTTTTTAAAGTCCGACACGACGGGATGATGTTCCAAAGTGCATTCGCGCACCTCGAAAGTCATCCCGGAATAATTTTGGGAATTTTTCAATGCCACTGCGGGCAGCGAATCCGGCGTTCTCGCGTTGTCGTGGTTTAACGCCTCCACGAGATTCGCGGGAGTAAGCACGGTCCCTTCGATCAATGACGAATAGAGCCAGCGCCTGTAGATGTTCGATATGTACGGCAGCAGCATGACGCGGTTTTTTTTGCTGCTTTTACGGTAAATGTCGCCGAAGCTCGATTCGAACCAATTGTTTATGCGGTTTAAGTATTCGGTATAGTCTGCGGGCATTGGGTTTTCTCCGTTCGTGATAATGGAACTCCGCGTTCATGTGCGTGCAAATGATAGCATATTTTTTTGAATTTCATCATTGAAAATTTTTGTTCGAAGAACAACACGAACTCTCGGACATAGATAAATTTTTATAAACTCCGTTTAGTCCAATTATAATCTTCCGTTGCTGCGTCCGAAAAATAAATAATTACATCATTTGTGTCTGCAAAAGTTTCCGTACGAAAACAAAACATACATTCGAATGACAACAATATTTCGGTGATATAAAATTACCGAAATTTTTTTTTGGCGGTGAAAAATTTTGGAACGCGAAATTCAAACGGAGGCGGCTGACCGTATAATAAACGCCGCGGGCGTAATCGAGCCGAATATGTACTCCGTCGTGATGTACAACGACGACGTTACCCCGATGGACTATGTCGTCGATGTTTTGGAAGCCGTTTTCAACAAGCCGCGAACCGAAGCGTCGAGCGTGATGATGCGCATCCATACCGAAGGGCAGGGTCTTGCCGGCGTTTACACATTTGACATAGCCTCGACAAAAAAAGAACGGACAGACAGACTCTCCGCGGAAAAAGGCTACCCGTTGAGGCTCGCGGTTCTGCCGGAGTAATAGATTAACCGCTCAAGCGGAACGGAAGGTTACCGGATGTTACTTGATTCATTGGCAAACGCGGCTTATGTGATAGCCGTAAACGAGGCCCGTCTGCAACGGCACGAGTATGTGACTCCCGAGCACCTGCTTTACAGCGCGCTCATGTTTGACGACGGCAAGGCGATAATAGAAGGGCACGGCGGCGTTGTTTACCCGATTTTAAACGACCTTAAAATTTTTTTCGAAACGCGCATACCTAAATGCATTGAACGGCCGGGCGATCACGACGAAAGCGGGCGGCCGGCGGAGTCGGCGGGCTTTACGCGCATATTCGAACTGGCCGCCGCTCAAACCAAAAGAGCGGGCCACGAAAAAATTACGCTGGCGAGGCTTATAGCCGCCATGTTTTTTTTGCCGCAGTCCTTCGCCAAATATTTTTTGGCAAAAAGCGGAATAAACAGAATCGCGTTGTTGAGTTACAGCCGTACAGCGGCGGCGCAGCCGGCAGAAGAAAAAAGAGGAAAAGACGACGGGTTTTTGAATCTGTATACGGTTGATTTATGTGAGAAGGCTTCGCGCGGCCAGCTCGACCCGCTGGTTGGGCGCGAGGATATTTTGGAACGCACAATCCGGGTTCTGTGCAGGCGGCTTAAGAACAACCCGGTGCATGTGGGCGACCCCGGCGTTGGCAAAACGGCTTTGGTCGAAGGGCTCGCGCAGCGCATAGCGGACCGAGCAGTGCCGGAACCGCTGCTTTGCGCGCGCATTTTAAAAGTGAACATAGGCGCGATGCTTGCGGGTACGAAATACAGGGGCGAATTTGAGGAGCGGCTCGTCAAGCTGCTCGACATTGCGGCCTCAATGAAAAAAGCCGTCCTTTACATCGACGAGATACATACGGCGATGGGCGCGGGCGCGGTATCCGGCGGGGCGATGGACGCGACGGCGATAATAAAGCCGTACCTTTCGAGCGGCAGCGTGAGGTTTATCGGTTCGACCACATACGACGAATTCAAAAAACATTTCGAAAAGGACAGGGCGCTTGCGCGGCGCTTTCAGCCCATCGAAGTGGACGAGCCGTCCGCGGAAGAGTGCGTGTCCATATTGGCGGGGCTTCGCCCGCATTACGAACGCTACCACGGCGTTAAATATTCGGATCAGATTTTGTCGGACATAGTGACGCTAAGCGTAAAATATTTGTACGACCGATATTTGCCGGACAAAGCCATAGACATAATGGATGAGGCGGGTTCGTGCGCCGGGATAAGCGGCGAAAGCGAAATAAGCCGCGGGCTCATAGAAAAAACGGTCGCGCTCATGGCAAAAACGCCCGAGGCTACGGTGAGCGCGGACGAACAGGCTTCGCTGTTCGCGCTGGAGGACGACCTCAACAAAGAAGTGTTCGGACAGGCGGAGGCGGCGCGCATGGTCGCCACAGCCGTTAAAACGTCGCGTGCGGGTCTCGGCGAGCCCGAGAAGCCTGTGGCGTGCTTGCTTTTCGTAGGACCTACAGGGGTCGGTAAAACCGAAATGGCGAGGCAGCTTGCTAAAAGGCTATCGGTCAAGCTGCTTCGCTTCGACATGAGCGAGTATCAGGAGCGGCACGCCGTGGCACGCCTCATAGGCGCGCCGCCGGGCTACGTCGGGTACGAGGAGGGCGGCCTGCTGACCGACGCCGTGCGCCGCTCGCCGCATACCGTGCTGCTGCTTGACGAAATAGAAAAAGCGCACGCCGATATCCAAAACGTGCTGCTGCAAGTGATGGACTACGGCACCCTTACCGACAACGCGGGCAAAAAAACAGACTTTAAAAACGCAGTGCTCATAATGACTTCAAACGCGGGCGCGGCGGAAATGGAAAAAAAGCCGATCGGCATAGGCAGCGAAAAGGATTACACACTGTCGGGCCAGGCAGTTGAAAAGATGTTCAGCCCGGAATTTCGCAACAGGCTCGACGCCGTGGTCCGCTTCAACCCGATAGACTCCGATATGGCTCTGCTCGTAGCAAAAAAAGCCCTCGCCGCGCTCGCGGAAAAACTGTCGGGCAAAAACGTAGGCTTGCAGTCAAGCAGTGAAGCGGAGCAACTAATCGCGGCGGACGGCCTGTCCGCTAAATACGGCGCGCGTGCGATACTGCGCCGCGTCGAAAACGACGTGAAAAAGCCGCTCGTAAACGAGCTGCTGTTCGGCAGGCTCGCAAGCGGCGGTGCGGTAAATGTCGCAGTGGAAAACGGAAGCATCGTCCTGTTGTACGGCGGCAATGAACAAAGCTGACATGCAAAAAGCGGCGGGCGCCGTGTGCGGCGCCGCGGCTGTGGCCGTGTTGTACGCATTTATCGGCTGCCCCATACGGTTTGTCACGGGCCTGCCCTGTCCCGGCTGCGGAATGACCCGGGCCGCCTTGGCGCTTGCGCGTTTGGATTTCGCGGGCGCTTTTTTTATGCACCCGCTGATATTCCTTACAGTGCCCGTGCTGGCGGCGATTATAATAATTTGGCTGCGCGATAAAAAAATGCAAATAATAGTTAAACACAAAAAAGCGCTGAGCTTTTTCTTTTGCGGGAACTTTTTAGCGGTTTACGCCGTTAGGATGGTGATGTATTTCCCGGATGTTTATCCGATGGCCTTTGACAGTAATGCGCTGTTAATTCGTCTTATTCGTTTTTTCGCTTCAAGGATGTAAATGTGACCGCAAAGTGAACCTTTATAAACCCGGCCGAAACGATTTTTGTTCTTTTTTAACAAAACAATAAAAGTAGTAAAAAAATAAATATTGATGCGGAAGAAAAATAAATATGACGAAACGGAAAATTACTGCTATAACATTTTTTTTAGCAGTTATTTTTTTTATATCTGCCTGCGGAAGCGAAAAGCCCGCACTCGATCCGGATTTGGTTGACGGGAGCATAGCGGAGCCGGTTGCCGAAAATGAAAATCCGTTTGAAAGCTTGGGATATATAACGCTGACGGTCGTGGTTTCGTCAATAAAGGGAATAAATGACTTTTTGGATGACTGCGCAAAAACGTTTACAAAAAAATATCCGAACATAGGGTTCGAGTTTGTAAAAGAAAAGGATTATTTTACCACGTACAACTATTCGTTTTTTTCAGAAACATTGTCTAACAATGTTTTGTACACTGTAGCATCTCAAGGTCTACTCGATGAAATTGGTGATATGGATAAAGCCGTTAAAAATTCCATCAAAGAGATCGAAAGTGAGTTAGGCAATGATTTTATCGGAAAAGATATTTATGAAAGCCTTTACAATTCGATTTACGTAAGCCTTTACGAAAGTATTAGACTTTCAGCGTTGGATTCAATAAAAGATTTATTAG
>WRDG01000032.1 GCA_009783525.1 Defluviitaleaceae bacterium
AACGATTGATTTGTCGTAAAAAAGCATGTGCGTTTCAAAACTTGAGGGGAAACCGTACTGCACGCCGCCGAAACGCCCAGCGGCGACGGACGGCGCAGTGTTTTTATTTATTTCTGTAAAAAATTTTTCGTTTGCAATCGGGTGCAGATATCCGTGGTCGGCAAGCGCGCCCAGTTGGTCGTGAGGTATGCAAATTACATCGGCGAAATTTCCGCCTTCTATCTGTTCGCGCGTTTCGCTGTCTTCGCAAATCTCGACGATAATTTTTATGTCGGTCTTTTTTGCGTTTTTAAACGATTCAACCATGACCGAAATCATTTCGTAGTCGAACTGCGAACACCAAACCACAAGCGGTTCTTTTTTATTGCCTGCGCATCCGACCAATAAAACAGCTAAAAAAATAATTATAGATGCCGTAATTTTTTTCTTCATGATTGCCTCCGATACTTAGACTTTATTTTTTGATCCGGATAAAACTATCTTTTTTTTCGCGAGCTCAAATACCGCTTCGCGGCCCTCGGATAAATATTTTTTCGTGTCGATTATCGATTCTGTTCCGCTTAGCGTAAGCCGAACGGCTTCGGTAAAAACCGCGCGCAATTCCGTTGCGAAATTTATTTTGCATATGCCGTTAGAGATGCAGTCGACGATAACATGATCGCTCAACCCCGTCGCGCCGTGCAGCACGAGCGGGACGCCGACACGCGAATTAATTTCCGCGAGCCGTTTTGTGTCAATAAACGGCTTTTGCTTATAAAATCCGTGAGCAGTACCGATGCCGACCGCCAGCGAATCTACGCCGGTGAATTTTACGAAACGCTCCGCATCGTACGGATCAGTCAAACCGGTTTTTGCTTCGTTGGACAAGCCGTCTTCTTTTCCGCCCACGTATCCAATCTCGGCCTCTATAGGCACGCCTGACGCCTGCGCGACAAGCGCCGCCTGAATTGTAAGGGCGGCGTTTTGATCGAACTGCAGACGGCTTCCGTCTATCATCACAGAGGTATAGCCTTCGCGCAGCGCACGGCAAATTAAAGGGAACCCGTCTCCGTGGTCGAGGTGCAGCGCCACGGGAACGCCTGTTTTTTTTGCCAGTGCGCTTACCATTGCGTATAAAACATGCAGCCCGCCGTATTGCGCCGTTGACGGCGTCGTTTGAATGATAACTGGCGCGCGCAGCGCATCGGCTGCTTGGACGATTGCCTGAGCCATTTCCATATTTTCTGCGTTAAACGCGCATACCGCGTATTTGCCCGCTTGAGCCTTTAATAACATTTCTTTCGTTGTGGCAAGCATAGAGCCTCTCAAAAAATTTATTTCAGCGGTGGATAAACACGCCTTTTTTATTTGACGTAAAAATATTTATTTTTCCGTCGTTGTTTAAATCAACCGCCGTTATTTGCGTGCCGGCTCCCGAATCGCCGTCGACTAAATGGGGAATGAAACGCACGCCGTCTCTCTCCCTTATAATTTCTAGCCAGTAAATTTCGGCCGGGACTTCGGGCTCGGGGTCGCCGAATTCTCCGTGCGCCCAAAAGCGTTTGCCGACGATTATGTCGTTGATCCCATCGCCGTTTATGTCCGCAATTTCAAGCGAATGAAGCTGGCTGACACGCGGCATTGAGCTTAAATTTTCGGCCGTTGTTTTTTCGAAAGGGTCCGCCGGAAAAATTTCATGCTTTTGCCAATTTATTTTCCCGTCTTTATCTCGCGTTTGCTTGTGCCAAACCAGTCCGTAACCGTGGCAGTGCCAAACCGTCAAAATATCGTTCAAGCCGTCTCCGTCGATGTCGAACACATACATTTGCGCCGCGTTTTCCGAAAATTTTTGCGGATGGAAATTCCACGGATATTTTTCGCCTCCGGGATTTTCCCACCAACCCGACGGACCGATCAAATCGTTTGTTCCGTTGCCGGTAATGTCGCCATAGCCCGCGCCGCTCGCCAAATAAAAATGCATGTTTTCGGAAACCGGGAAAAATGTCCAGGCGCCGTACGGATTCGCAGGGTCGTATGCGGCATAACCGTAATGTTCGGGCGAGCTGTAAATTAATTCGGGTCTGCCGTCTTTGTTTATGTCCCCCCAAACGGGAGCTTCGTTTGCAATATTGTCCAAAACAACATGCCGAATCCATTTTGATTCTTTTTGCGCGGGATTTTTATAAATTACGCCGCGCCAGCCGCTGCAACCGTCCGCGTCCTTTTCCCAGCCTTGAAAAACGTAAGTGCCGCCGGGGCCCGGATTTCTTTCTATGCAAAAAACGTCCGCAAATCCGTCGCCGTTAAAGTCATGTGCGAAACATGGCTGTGTCGTTTTAGAATATGTATGCCTGTCAAATTTTTCTGCGGCAAAAATTTCGTGCCTCACAATAAAATCCGGTCCTTCGTACCAGTACGGACCGACCGTTATGTCCGTAACGCCGTCGTTGTTAAAATCGCCAGCAGCCGCACATTCGGAAACAAAATCGTTTTCGATCTGCTGCTTGACAAACGGGGTCCCGCCCCTGCCTTTCCCGATGGGGCACGCTTTGACGCAAAGGCCGCATACTCCCCAGCCGGTCGGGTTGATTACGCCGCGGACCACGCTGCATAAATCTGTCCTAAATCCGTCTAAGCCGTTTGCTTCGCCGAAAAATTCCGTTTGATAAGCATGCACCGGACATATGTCCATGCAGCGCGTGCAATTTCCGCAGCGGTTTTCCATTTGCCTGCCGTTGAAAACCGGAAGAGGAGCGTCTGTAAGCACCGCGCCCAGCGCCACGTGGCAGCCGTTGGCCGGAGACACGAACAAACGGTTCTTGCCGACCCATCCGAGTCCGGCCAGAACCGCGATGCCTTTATAAAGCCCGGTCGCTTTTTTTATAGGCGGATGCGAAAGCAAATGGGCAGTAAATCCGGATTCGTTGACGAGTGCGGCGATATTGCCGCAAATTTTTAATGCGAGGTCTATTTTTTCTGCGTAGTGCTTTGTTCTGTAGTCATTGTCTGTATGCGGAAGGTTCATGAGCATATCGACGTCTTCCAATACGCCGATGCTTATGCCCGTGGTAAGCGCCGCGGGTAAGTGACTGCATTCGTCAAACGAATCAGGCCATTTGCTGTATATTGGCGATATGTCGGCGAAACCGCAGTGGCATGCGCCCATTTCTTCGGCTATGCCGATTATTTTTTTATCAAGCGTCATTGCGCCGCATCCCCCGCTTGTTCGTATATTTTTATGCGCTGGTTCATTGTGTCTGCGACGAAAACTCTGTTTGATTCGTCAACCGCTATCCCGCACGGCAGCCAAAATTCTTTTTCGTTTCCGAAGACATCCAGCAGTAAACCGTCGCCGTTAAATTTTTGAACGCGGTTATTTAAAACGTCGGCAACGTAAATATTTCCGCGACGATCTACGGCGATGCCCTGCGGGCAATTAAATTTGCCGGGGCTTGATCCGTATTCACCGAAACTTTTTATTAGTTCGCCGTTTTCGTTAAAAATACGCACGCAGCAATTATATGTGTCGGACAAATACACGCGGCATTTTTTATCCGCGGCGACTCCGATCGGTACGTTAAACCCCGAAACCTGCCAAATAAAAAAGCCGTCGGAATCAAATTTTTGCAATCGGTTGCCTCCGACGACCCATGTATCGTTGTGCTGTACCGCCGGCCAGCTTGAACCTTCGGCTACGTATATGTAACCCTTGCCGTCCGACGCGATACCGGTGGGGGTTGAAAACTGTCCTTCGGCCGCTCCGGTGCTTCCCCATGAATACAAAAAGCCTCCGCATTTTTTATAGACGCGGACTTCGTGCCTGTCACTTTTTACCGTGCAAAAAACATGACCCGCGTCCGTTAGCGCCACTCCCATAACTTTTCCGATCGCATGGCACCATTCGGACTCATACGCGCGGTTTGAACCGTGCGTAAATTTTTCGAGCCCGCCGTTGTATCCCGCGCAGCCCGCAAAAATATTTCCGTCCGAATCAACGGCGACGCACTTTGGATGCGCGAGCGTTGTATTGACGGAACCTGTCAAGCGTAACATCAAACCGTCCCCCGGCGAATTGCTTTATAAGCGTTAAATACGCGGTTGCAAATATTTATTCAATGTATTACATTTTACTTTATACAAAGTTTGTTTGTAAACATTGCGCAGAGAAAACCCAATGCGTCTGCGCAGCGGGAGCGGATATGATGTACGGAAAAAATAATTTTGAGCCGGACTACAAAAATATTTTAAGCGCCGCGTCAAATAAAAAATCAAAACGGCTGCCTCTGTACGAACACACGATATCGGACGGCACGATGGAAAAAATTACCGGCAAAAACTTCAGCGGTTTATTGTCGGGCAGCAAAGCGGACAAAAAAGAATATTTTTCCAATGCATGGGAATTTTATCGTCATATGGGTTACGACTGCATGTCTTTCGAATGCTGCATTACGTCCGTGCTTCCGCACGGCGGGTGCCTGGGTTCGCACAGAGAATCGGTTATCCACTCATATGACGATTTTTTGCGTTATCCATGGGATGAAGTGTCAGACATATATTTTAACGCTTTCGCGGATATTTTTGACGCGTTAAGAGACACGATGCCGCCCGGCATGAAAGCGGTGGGAGGCGTAGGCAACGGCGTATTCGAATGTGTGCAGGATCTGCTCGGTTACATGAACATGTGTTTTATAAAAAGCGACATGCCTGAATTATACGAAGGCATCTTTAAAAAAACGGGCGAGATGATTTTATCTATTTGGCAAAAATTTTTACCGCTGTACGGTGACATTTATTGCGTTTTGCGCGCGGGCGACGACCTGGGGTTTAAAAGCAGCACGCTTATATCTGCGGAGGACATAAAAAATCTTGTCGTGCCGGCCTATAAAAAAATAATCGAATCCGTACACGCGCAGGGGAAACCGTTTCTATTACATTCGTGCGGAAATATTTTCGACGTCATGCTTGACATGATCAACATAGCAAGAATTGACGCGAAACATTCAAACGAAGATCAAATCGCGCCGTTTACAGAATGGGTAAAGCGTTACGGAAACCGGATAGGTAATTTCGGCGGAATGGATACAGACGCAGTTTGCCGTCTTTCGTACGACGATATACGGGCCTATGTTAAAGATGTTCTCGACGAATGCATGGCGCTCGGAGGCAGCGGAATAGCTTTTTCGTCCGGCAATTCGATACCGGACTATGTTCCGGCAGATAAATATATTGAAATGGTTTCTGCGGTACGCAGATACAGAGGGGAACAGATATGAGCGACAGCATAAAGGACGCTTTCGATTATTGCATAAAACAGGGCGCGGAATATGCGGACATCAGATGCAAAGACATCCAAACCGAAGTGCTCGACATGGAGGACGGAATCGTATGCAACATTTCGTCTGAACGCAGCCGGGGATACGGCATCAGGGTTTTTATAGGAGGAGCGATGGGTTTTGCGGCGACCGCCGACGAAAAAAACTTAACAGACACGGCAAAAAAAGCGTGCGAAATTGCCGAAGCGGGTCGGTTGCTGACGTCGAACCCAATCAAACTCGCAAAAAAAGAGGCAGTATGGGGGACATACCGCACGCCGTACGAAATTGATCCGTTTACTGTGCCCGCCGAAGAAAAAATTAAACTGCTTGCGGAGTGCCACGCCATCATGCGTAAAACCGCTGATGTGGCAAAAACAATGTCAATCATGAACTTCCGCCGCGAGGATGTAATTTTTGCCGACACGGACGGCTGCCGTATCAACCAATCTTTTTTGCAGTCGTCGGCCGCAATTTCCGCGAGAGCCGTTTCGGATAACGACATGCAGGTTCGCTCGTACGGGAACACGCTGCGGGCGGGATATGAAATGATAATTGATATGCAGTTGGAACAAAACGCCCGGCGAATTTCACGCGAAAGCGTCGAATTAATTAACGCACAGCAATGCCCGTCGGGTTTTTTTGACTTGCTGCTTACGCCTACGCAATTGCAATTGCAAATACACGAAAGCGTGGGGCATCCGACGGAACTCGACCGGATATTCGGCAGCGAGGCGGCGTTTGCGGGGACAAGTTTTATTACACCGGATAATCTGTTGAAAAAAGAACAGATAAAATACGGATCGGAACATGTGACCATAATTGCGGACGCGACAGCAGATTGCGCCGGCGGACTCGGCACGTTCGGCTTTGACGACGAAGGCGTGCCCGCCGCAAAAACCGTTCTGGTAGACAAAGGGATGCTCGCGGGAGTTCAATCGTCAAGAGATAATTCCATAAAAATAAACCGATTGTCGGGCGGCATGGGGTTGTCGGACGGTTGGCAAAATATGCCGATAGTCCGCATGACCAACATCAATTTAATGCCCGGCGACTTCGAACTGGAAAATTTAATCGGCGGCATCGAATACGGTTTTATGCTCGACGAAAACAAAAGCTGGAGCATCGACGACAAGCGCGTCAATTTTCAGTTTGCCTGCGAGATCGCATACGAAATAAAAGACGGCAATTTAACCGGAAAAATTTTTAAAGATCCTATTTATACAGGCAAGACGACAGAATTTTGGGGATCTTGCGACGGAATTTGCCACGCGGGATTGTGGCGAGTAGTAGGCGTGCCGAACTGCGGCAAAGGACAGCCGATGCAAATAATGCGCGTCGCGCACGGATCGGCGCCGTCGCGATTCCGTAAGGTGAAGGTGGGTGTTTCCGATGATAAATAAAAACCGCGCGGGAGATATTATAAAAAAACTTTTATCGTTTGTTCCGTACGAAGCGGATGTGAATATCGACGGCGGCGAAAACTCCGTCACACGATTTGCCGGCTCCGAAATAAGCCAAAACATTTCGACGGAAGACGCGGTGGTTACGCTTACTGTATACGACGGATTAAAACAAGCTTCATGCTCGACCAACGTGACAAGCGGCGACGGCCTAAAAAAAATTTCGGACGATGTATCGGCAATGCTGGCTTCTTCTTCAGACGGCGAGTTTGAATACGAACCCGGCTGCAACGGCGAAGTAAACGAAAACAAAAAAGACTGCGAACTCAATGAAACATTCGGAATAAAAAACCGTGCGGAAATAATATCAAGGCAAATAAAAAAATTATCATCCGAATATTTCGCGTCGGGCGCGCTTTCGTTAAATAAGCGTTTTGTTTCGTTCGGTAACAAGCGCGGCGCGTTCCGGTATTCCGAGTTCGACGAAGTAAGATACAACACGGTAATCACGCATATAAACGGCGAATCCGGCGGCGGCGGATGCATAGGATACAACGCGTGCCCGCCCGATACGGACGCGGCCTTCGACGAGGCGTATACCCGGGCAAAAATGGCGCGGGATCCCGTTTCGATCGAACCGGGCCAGTATACGGTTATATTGTCGCCTGCGGCTGCCGCAGACCTATTGACTTACATTGTCATGCCCATCTGCGCAAAATGGCTTACGGACGGCGACAGCTACGCCGCGGGGCAGCTCGGCAAACAGTTTTTCGGCCGCGGCATTACGCTCTGCGACGATGCCGCAAATAATTTGACAAGGCCGCTTTTTTTCGATTACGAAGGCAGCCCGCGAAAAACATTGAAACTTATAGAAAAAGGAGTAATAGAAAATTATCTGCACGACACTAAAACTGCGCGGCGAATGAAAACGGGCACGACAGGACACGCCGTAACCCACGCCGGCGACGGCGGCTATGCGATGAATATCGTAATGCAACCCGGCAGCACGACTATTGAAGATATGATTGGATCGACCGAGCGCGGCCTTTACATATCGGAGCTGCATTACACAAATTACGTGAATCCGCGCGCGCTGTTGGTCACGGGGCTTACGCGCAACGGCACGTTTTTGATTAAAGACGGAAAACTTTGCGAAGCGGTCACAAACATGCGTTTTACGCAAAATCTTAAAGACGCGTTTAACAACGTGACCGCGGCGGAAAGCAAGACGACGCCCGCGGACACGTATTATTCCGCGACGATTGCGCCCTCGCTTCGCATCGAAGGTTTTTGCTTCACGGGCAAATCGTAATTATGCCGGGGCTCGGAACTATCGTTAACATCGCCGCCGTTCTTGTCGGCGGCGGAGTTGGTTTGCTGCTAAAAAAAATAATGGCCGTTCGTTTTACGGACACGATCCTGCAGGGCATGGGGCTGGCTGTAATCATCATCGGCGTATGCGGCACGGTCGGAGCGACGTTTATCGTTATCGACGGAGGTCTTGACGCGCGCTTTACGCTTGTCATGGTGCTTTCGCTCGCGGCGGGCGCGCTCGCGGGCGAAGCTGTAAACATCGAGGCGAGGCTTGAAGCTCTCGGCAGGTTCTGCGAAAAAAAATTCAGCAAAAATAATTCGAACTCCACGTTCGCGCAGGGATTTATTACGGCTTCGCTGGTTTTTTGCGTGGGAGCTATGGCGGTGGTCGGCTCAATAGAGGACGGCGTCAACGCAAACGGCCAGATATTATTTGCGAAGTCGGCGATAGACGCGGTTACCGCGGCGATATTCGCTTCGACTATGGGCATAGGGGTTTTATTTTCGGCCGTGTCCGTCGGTCTTTATCAAGGGTTGATTACGCTGCTGTCCGCTTACATCGCTCCGTATTTAGACGATGGGGTTATCGCGCAAATGTCTCTCACGGGCTCGGTGCTTATCGCGGCGATAGGGTTCAACATGCTGAAGATGGCAAAAATTAAAGTGGGAAATTTGCTTCCCGCTATTTTTGTGCCCGTATTGTTTTTTTTGGTTCGGCTCATTTTCAATTTTTAATAAGGACGGAGGAATAATTATTAACAGAGAAATTTTGCATTCCATGCTTTTAAAGGCGGACGCGTCGGGTTACGCGGTGCCTGCGTTCAATTATTCGGATATTTGGGATTTTATTGCGATATTCGAAGCGGCGGAAGAAATGCGCGCGCCCATTATGATCGCAAGCGTCCCGCCGGTAGTTAATGCAATTTCGCCGGAAATTTGCGGCGCGTGGGGAATCGCCGCAATGAAAAAATCGACGGCGCTGCTGTGCCACCATTTGGACCATTCGTTCAACGTACAAACATGCGTCGAAGCGATCGACAACGGTTACCCGTCGGTCATGATCGACGCGTCAAAATTTCCGCTTGACGAAAACATCGCTATTGTAAGGGAAGTTGTTGACTACGCGCATGCGCGGAACGTCCATGTCGAAGGCGAGATAGGTTTAATAAAGGGACGAGGCCTCGAAGGCGACTTTATCGGAAACAAATTTTTGGCCGAGGTTGAAGACGCCGTCGAATTGGCGAAACAGTCGGGTCTCGATTCGATGGCGGTGGGTGTCGGCACCGCGCACGGTTTTTATGAAGGCGTGCCCGAAATAAATTTTGCAAGGCTGAAAGAAATAAACGACGCGACAGATGTGCCGCTTGTACTGCACGGCGGAACGGGAATTCCGCAGGCGGACATAGAAAAGGCGATAAAAAACGGGATCAACAAAATAAATATCGGCACGATAATCCACACGACGTACATGAACGCCATGCGCGCGGAATTAAACGAACAAGGAGACAATCAATACACGATAAAGATTGCGCTTCCGGTCAAAGATAAAATCAAAGAAGTTGTAAAAAATTGGATTAAGGTCTGCGGCGCGGACAACAAAGCTTAAAAAATATAACAGGAAAGGCGCGTGCGATTTAACGTTTAGTTTTTATAAACGACGCGAACGGTAAAAAAATGAAAAAACCTAACGTGATAGTTTTTATGACCGACCAGCAGCGCTGGGACACATGCGGTTTTCACGGCAATCCGCTCGGGCTTACGCCTAACCTCGACCGCGCGGCGGCAAACGGAACGGATTTGCATTTGTGCTTTACTTGCCAACCCGTATGCGGGCCCGCGCGTTCGGTATTACAAACGGGGCTTTACCCGACGGAAACCGGGACGTTTACCAACGGCCGGCCGCTGCCTCACGACACTTTGACGATGGCAAAAATATTTAAAGAAAACGGGTATCAAACCGGTTATGTCGGCAAGTGGCATTTAGCGAAAGGCACCGGAGAAAAAGGCGGCGTGGTTCCTGAAGAAGACCGCGGCGGCTACGACTACTGGCTCGCGTCCAACGTACTGGAAATAACTTCGGACGCTTACCGCACGCGGATGTTCGACAATGACAACAATCCCGTCGATTTACCGGGCTACCGCGCGGACGCGCTAACCGACGCTGCCATCCGCTACATCGACACGCAAAAAAACAATCCCTTCTTTTTGTTTATCTCTTACATCGAACCGCATTTTCAAAACCATCTCGACAATTATCCTGCGCCCGACGGCTACGAAGCGAAATATAAAGACGGCTACACGCCGCCGGACCTCGCCGAGCTTAAAGGAACGTCGGCGCGGCACCTGCCCGGTTATTACGGCATGGTCAAGCGTTTGGACGAAGGTTACGGCAGGATACGTGACGCATTAAAAAGCCTGAACATAGGCGACGATACGATCATACTTTTCGTAACCGATCACGGCTGCCATTTTAAAACACGCAACGACGAATATAAAAGAAGCGGCCACGAAAGCTCGATCAGGATCCCGTGCGTGTTAACCGGACCGGGGTTTGACGGCGGCGGTCGTATCCGCAGCTTGATAAGCCTCGTGGACTTGCCGCCGACTCTGCTCGACGCAGCGGGAATAAACGTTCCGGATTCGTTTCAAGGCCGTTCGCTGCTTCCGCTCGTGTCAAATAAAAAAGCCCCGTGGCGCGACGACATGTTCGTGCAGATAAGCGAGGCGTCTACTTCGCGGGCTATACGCACGTCGAGGTTTAAATACATCGTTACCAGCCCGGATTCTAAGCCGTGGTCCGATACCGGAAGCGCGGAGTCGTACACGGAGACGGAACTATACGATTTGCACGCCGACCCGTACGAGTTAAACAACCTCATCGGCTATCAATCGCATCAACCGTTGCACGAAATTATGCGCAGGCGGCTTACGGCGCGCATGGTTGAAGCGGGCGAAAAAGCTCCGGTGATCATACCCGCGGCGGTACAGCATCCGGGGCAAAAACTTTTATTCGATTGGGAGTGGGAACTCTGATGCCGGCAAGAATAATTACGCGAGCGGACGACGCGGGTTCGTCGCAAAAAGCGAACACGGCAATAAATAATTCGCTCGGTGCGGGTTTCATTAAAAATGTTTCGCTTATGGCGTGCTGCAAGTACATCGACGAAGCGGCAAGCTTGATGAAGGACGCGAAACATATTTGCTTCGGGATGCACGCGACACTAAACGCCGAATGGAAAAACGTTAAGTGGGGGCCGTTGTCGATGATGGTCGCGGATTCGGGTCTCGTCGATGCGAACGGATTTTTTTGGGATTCGATAAAAAAATTTTTAGAGACGAAGCCCGAAGCGAAAACTGCCGTCAAGGAATATGACGCGCAGTTGGACAGGCTCGTAAAGCTCGGCTTCAAAATAAGTTATGTTGACAGCCACATGTGGGAAGAGGGGCTAATCGAAGGTCTCACGGAAATGAAAAAAGATTGGGCAACTAAAAAAGGATTGCTGTACGCAGGATATTTCAAAAGTGAAAGCGGGCTTAACGTAAATATTAACGCGGACATCGACGGCATTGCCGCTGCGTTTGCAGCGGCTGCGGAGGGGCAATACATTTATGTGGTTCATCCTTCGCTGTATGATCCGGAAACATTCGCAAACGATTCCGTCGAACACACGGCGGAAAAAATTGCGCGCGACCGCGCGAGAGAAGCAGAAATCGTTTCTGATCCGTCGCTTATGCGCAAACTGTTTGAAGCGGGCGTGACGGCATTGCGTTACGATTGCGCGGAGCAAACAAAATAATTTAACGGGCGCCGGCGTTTAAATGCGGCGCGGGAGGAAAAAATGCCTTACATCGACATAAAAGTTTCTGCTGTTGTCGGCGCGGAAAAAAAAGACGGGCTCCAAAAAAAAATAGGCGAAGCAATTTCGCTCCTGCCCGGTAAAACGATTGACAATACCATGCTGTGCATTACGGACGATTGCAGCTTGTTTATGCGCGGCAAACCGCTTGAGGGTGCGTTCGTAGAAATCAGGTTGTATAAAGCGTCGCCAGCAGATAACAAAAAGGCGTTCGCCGAAAAACTGTTCAAGCTTCTCGAAGAGTCATTGGGCATCGCGCCCGGAAATATTTATTTGAATTATTTGGAAATGCCTGACTGGGGAGCGAACGGCACGATCATTTAACCGCTTTAAGGTCGCAAAGCATAATCAACACTTCATCAGAAAAAAAATTTTCGTGTACGTTCCATTTTGCCGCCAAATGCGCGGCAAGTTTTTTACGGATGCTTTCGCCGTTGCCGGGCAGAGTTTCTTTGCGTTTCACATACGCCTTTATAAGCGCCAGTTCGTCGTCCGAAATATTTATATGAGAGTATTGCGGTTCTATCAGCCGCGTGTCGGAGTTGCTCGGCATTATTGTAAATTCGGAGTTAACGGCTTTGTCGTAGCGTTCGGTTACGACAACGGTTCCCGCCGCCATGTCGCCGATCCGTTTATGTTTTTTGCTGAACATAATTACGAAAAGCCCGACATAAAGCATGTCGACCGAAATTCGGAACAAGCCGCGCACTATGGATTGCGTCAATCCTACAGGTTGTCCGTTATCGCTTATTACGCGGAGCCCGAAAATTTTTTTCCCGGCGCTTTGTCCGTTTAACGCCGTTTCGCAAACGATAAAATAACAAAAGAAAACAGCGAAGCAAAAAATTATTACCGCGGCAAGCGGCCATCCGCTAACTGCGTACAGGTTTTTTGTCCTATAGCCGCCCGGACCGAATAATATCGCACATGAAACAACCAGGCAGGCGGCGAGCTGAAGCAATAGGTCAACGGCGAATGCCGCAAGCCGCGAACCGGCTCCGGCCAAATAATATTCGATTTCAATGTTTGCGGGGGTCAATACGGTAATTGTACGCATAAATACCATCCTAATTTATTTTTTGAAATTGAACGGGATATAAAACGGAAAGGCGCGGAAGTAATTTTATACGCTGTGTATGCGTGACGCGAACAAAAAAATATGAACGAAGAAAAATTTACCGAAAAATATTTTCATGTATGGAAAAAATTGGAATCTTTCAACTTGATATTGCATAAAAAAGGCCTGCGCGGTTTGCAAAAGAGTGCAATAACCGATTTCGCATCAGCGTTTAAAAAAACAAGTTATCATCTCGCTTACGCCAAAACCCATTATCCGGAAAGCGAAACAACATACTATTTAAACGCTGTGGTTGCCGCGGCGCATAATTTTTATTATGTCCGCGAAAAAAGCGGCTTTGCGGAAATAAAACATTATTTGCTGAGCGGTTTTCCTTCCGCTTTTTATTTCGCCCGCAAATACATCGCAGTATCCGCCGCAATTTTTTTTGCCGGCGCGGTTTTAGCGCACATTTATGTTTCTGCCGACCCGCAGAACCTAAGCCGCATCGTGCCGGGGACGTTTGACGGAAGCGGCGGCGAGTGGGATTATCCGTTGATGAGCGCTTACGTAATGACAAACAACATCCGCGTGGCAGGTACGCTGTTTGCGACAGGGTTGTTTGGAGGTATAGGGACGGTTTTAATACTCCTGTACAACGGCGCCATAATAGGCGCGTTAAACGCTTTTGCGGCCGTTCATTCATTCGAGGGTTTTATTTATTTTTATTCATTGATACTGCCTCACGGAATAATCGAATTGCTTGCGATTTATATTTGCGGCGCATGCGGATTGATGCTCGGAAAATCTTTGTTGATCCCAGGCAAACACAAACGCAAAGACGCTGTAATTAAAGCAGCGAAAGATGCCGGTAAGCTTATACCCGGCATCATTTTAATGTTGGTGGTCGCGGGGCTCATAGAAGGTTTTTTTACACCTCTGTCGATATCGCCGTGGTGGAAAATAACGTTTGCCGCTGTTTCTGCAGCCGCGCTAATTATTTATTTATCTTATCAGAAGCATATCGCTCCCTTAATTTTTTCGCGCCGTCGGTTCGCCCCGTTGCTTCAAGCCTTACAAGATAATCATTTAAATAACCGCGTGTATGGAACGGACCTCCCTCGCGCATTACCGTCCACATTGGGTCGGTTTGCGAAGCGGAAGCCATCATCATATCTTCCTGCCAATCCAAAATAATTTTGGCGCCTTTGGCAACGATCTCGGGATGGCTCGCCGACAAATTATTTTGTTCGTGCGGGTCGTTTTTTATGTTAAACAGCATTTCCTTGTCGAACAAATGGTAGCCGTCGTGTATCGTCCTTATATAAAGCCAATCGCCGAAACGCACGCTTCGCTGGCATACATGCGCGTTTTGCGAAATTACGGCAAAATCGCGTCCGCAATCGAACGATTTTTTTATTGTGTCGGTATATTTTACTCCGTCCCATTTATAATATGGCTCGACGTTTAAAAGATCCGCCATTGTAGGAACCAGGTCGAGGTTGAGATGCAGCCCGTCGGCAACGCAGCCTTTTGCCATGCCGGGCCACTTGATGATCATCGGGATGCGGCAGGTTATATTGTCCGCGGTGCCGTGTTCGCCGTAGATGCCGAATTCGCCCATGTTTTCGCCGTGGTCGGAAGTTATTATTACAGCCGTTTCTTCAAAAATGCCAAGCCCGCGCATCAAATCGAAAATTTTGCCGATCAAATGGTCCGCATATGCGATGCCGGTATCATAGCCGTCAAAAAATTTTTTCAAATCTTTATATTCGGTTACCGAACCGGGGTAACGCGGGTATTGCGGCGACTCAATGCTGTTATACATATTGAGTTCGCGCAGCGAGTGCGGACCGGTATGATTGAGATGCTCGTTGAAAATTTCTTCCGTTATCCAATTGTCGA